>NZ_JBNDHZ010000018.1:0-76423 GCF_056755355.1 Luteibacter sp. HAY1-4A | reverse complement strand
GCCAGGCCGCGATCGTAGAAATCGCCGGTGTAGAAGGTGAGCAGCCCCGCCAGGACCAGGAAGATCACCATGAAGACATATGCCACGGGCGTGACGAAATAGCCGCGCAGTTCGCGCCGTGCGATGGCCAGCACGGGCGTCATGCCTGTACCCCCCGCTGCTGCGTGGTGATCTGCCGGAACACCTCGTCCAGGCGGCCGCGTTCCAGCTGGATTTCCGAGACTTCCAGGTTCTGCGTGCGCAGCAGCGCCTGCACGTCGTCGAGGATCGGCTGTCCGGGCCGCGGGAATACCGTGACCCGACCGTCCAGCGGGTCGACTTCCACCATCGACACGTTCGGTATGCGCGCCAGCATCTCGCGCGACACGCCGCTGCCCTGCGCGCTGAACGACACCGCGCCGTGGTAGCGGGAACGCGCCTCCAGTTCCGCCGGCGTCGCGTCGGCGAGCAGACGGCCGTTCGCGATGATGGCGACCCGGTTGCACAACGCATGCACTTCTTCGAGCAGATGGGTGGAGATGAGGATCGTGCGCTCCCGCGCCATCGCGTCGATCAGCATGCGCACGGAGTGCTTCTGGTTGGGGTCGAGGCCATCGGTAGGCTCGTCGAGCATCAGCACCGGCGGGTCGTGCAGGATCGCCTGCGCCAGCCCGACACGACGGCGCAGGCCCTTGGACAGCGTGCCGATGGTCTGGTCCAGCACTTCCTCGAGTTCGAGGCGCATCACCACTTCGTCGAACCGGCGAAAGGCCACGTCGCGCTCGAGGCCGCGCACCCGAACCATGAACACGAGGAATTCCCGGATGGTCATCTCGCCATAGCTGGGCGCGCCTTCGGGCAGGTAGCCGAGCGCACGCTTCGCGGCCAGCGGCTCCTTGCGTACGTCATGGCCGCAGACGCGCGCCGTGCCCGACGTCGGCGTGAGGAACCCCGCGATCATGCGCATCGCGGTGGACTTGCCCGCGCCGTTGGGCCCGAGCAGGCCGAGCACCTGGCCCGGTTCCGCACGCAGGTTCAGCGCGTCGACGGCGGTCAGGGGGCCATAGCAGCGGGTAAGTCGTTCGGTCTCGATCATCTCGTCGAAGTGTAGCTGGAGATGGACGACGGAAAGTGGGGACGTGGCGCTTGCCCCGGCAGAACCGCAGGAAGAGGAAGGCTATTCGCGGATTCCCGCGAAGAACCAAAAAAAGGCCCCGCCGTTGCCGGCGAGGCCTTCTGGATCGCGATGCGCGAGGCTTACTGCGCCGCGGTGCCCGCGGGGGTCGGCGCGGTGCCGGCCGGGGCGGGCGCGGTGCCTGCCGGAGCCGGGGCCGTCGACGAACCGGCCGGAGCGGAGGCTTCGAGGCCCGGCTGCTTCATGCCGGCTTCCTGTTCCGGGGTCTGGTCCGGAATGTTGTCGCCCTGCAGCGGCAGGTAGATCTCGAACTTCTGCTCGTCGTAACCCTCGATGGTGCCCTTGTTGTTGACCGGGGCCTTCACCTGGATGTCGTAAGCGCGGTAGGTCACGTCGTCGAACTTGTAACCGTGCGTCTGCGAGTAGGCGGCGAGCATCTGGCGGGTCTGCGGCAGGCCCGCGCCGGTGCCGTTCCACTCGGCCTTCAGCGCCTTGCCGCCGAAGGCGAGCACGGCCTTCACGTTACCGTCGACGACCACGCGGCCGAGCTTGTCCTTGCTGCCCGGCGTGGCGCCCGCATCGGCGGGAGCTGCGGCGGTGGAGGCTGGAGCCGGGGCGGAAGCGGCCGAAGCGGCGTCCAGCGACGGACGCTGTGCCGGCGTGATCTCCACGTCCTGGCCGTTGATCTTCAGCGTGGTGCTGTCGATTTCGGCGGCCACGTCGAACGTGTAGTTCTGGTCGCCCCAGTTGGTGGTGAAGGTGATGCGCGGGCTGACGATGTTCACGCCCAGCTTCTTCGCCGCCGCCTGGATCTCGGCCATCGCCTTGTCCGACGCGGTGTCGACGTCGTCGAGGGTGCGCGGCGCGGTGGTGGAGACGAACAGCACCGGCTTGGCAGGCTGGTCGACGATCGACGGAACCATGTTGCTGTAGTCGATGTTGGGGATCGACGCCATCAGGTTCTGCAGGTTCGACAGGCTGAACTGGATCAGCGAGTCCGGATCGCCGTGGATGTAGAGGTTCGAGAAGCGGCTGATGAGGTTGAAGCCGTAGTTGACGTCGTACGACCAGTTCACCTTCACGAGCTTCTGGCTACGGCCGGCGCGCTCGAGCCTGATCGTGAACTTCTTCTCTTCGCCACGCCAGCCATTGTCCAGGTTCCAGACGATGGTGCCCTTGCCGGCATCGGAGATCTGGGCAAAGCCCGGATCGATGGAGGCGATCTCCAGCGAGCCGTCGCCCACCTTCGGGTCGGACGCCTTCCAGGCGATCTTCGCGCCCGGGCCATACGCCTTGCCCGACAGTTCGAACTGCACCTTCGGATCGAAGGAGCGCAGGACGGTGTAGTCCGGGAACCGACGGAAGTTGCTGAAAACGTCGTAAACCTGGCGCAGGTTCTTGCTGATGAGCATTTCGCGCTCGACGTGACCCGTCGAGGGCATGGCCACGCCGACAACGACGCCGAGTACGGCAACGATGACGATGGCGACAATAAATTCTAACAGACGCGTCATTCCACGGATCTCCGAACGTCTTACGAACAGGCTCCACACACGGCCATGGACGCCGAGCGGTCACCCCTGAAGAATCGGCCCGTGGCAGGGGTTCGCCCGCGCCGAAAGAGCCGATGGTACTTGCTCGCGGCGGCGAACGCCATTGGGTCGCCTGCCCTTTTTTTCACTGGTGCACAAGCGGATTTTCGGCCAGAGTCGCCGGCGTCTCGCCGTCTGGTCAGCCAGGGGTAAGGCTCAGAAGGCCTCTTCGCTCAGACAATGCCCAATTCGAGGGCCTTGAGAACCGCCCTGGTGCGGTCGCGCACGCCGAGCTTGGAGAGGATGTTGGAGACGTGGTTCTTCACCGTGCCCTCCGCCACGCGCAGCGAATTGGCGATTTCCTTGTTGCTGTAGCCGCCCGACAGCAAGCGGAGGATTTCCGTCTCACGCTCGGTGAGCGGATCGGGCTGCTCGAGGCTGGAGAACTGGTTCTGGATGCGCCCCACCCCCGCCAGCAGGCGCTGGGTGACCATGGGCGCCACCAGCGAACCGCCGGCGGCGACGGTACGAACCGCTTCCACCAGCTGGTCGAGCGAGACGTCCTTCAGCAAATAGCCGCGCGCGCCGGCCTTCAGTCCCGACAGCACGAGCTGGTCGTCGTCGAACGTGGTGAGGATGATGGTCGGCGGCAGCTCGTTGCGGCCGCCGAGGGCCTGGAGCACTTCCAGACCGCTCATGTTGGGCATGCGCAGGTCGAGCAGCACGACGTCGGGCCGCACCTGCGGAATCGTCTGTACGGCCTGGGCGCCATCGGCGCATTCGGCCACGACACGTATGTCGCCGGCCAGGTCGAGCAGGGAGCGGATGCCCTGGCGAACCAGGTTCTGATCGTCAACGAGGCAGACGGAGATCATGGATGATCCTCGGAAGGAACGGAGAGTTTGGCACGCGAGGCGGTCTCGGGCTCGTCGCCGGGGGCCGGATCGAATACCTGGCGAGGGGGCGCATGGGCGAGCGAGGGTTCCTCACCCAGCGGCAGACGGGCGGTCAGCGCGAAGCCCCCGGCCGGATCGGTGCGGAAGGACACGGTACCCCCGAATTCGGCGAGGCGCTCGCGCATGCCGTTCAGGCCGTTGCCGGGCCGGAAGTCGCCGCTGCCGCCGCCACGCCCGTCGTCGCGGGCGTCGAGGCACAGCTCGTCCGGACCCGTATGACGGAAAGTGAGCCAGAGGTGGCGCGCATTGGCGTGGCGCACGGTGTTGGTCAGGATCTCCTGCACGCAGCGCAGTAGCATCTGGGCCCGGCGAGGGTCCTCGACGCCGAAGCGCGGCGGCACCGTCAGCCGCACGTCCAGGCCAGGCACGCCCTCGGTCAGGCTGCGCAAGGCCTGGGTAAGGTCGATGGCATCGTCCTGGCGCAGCTCGCTCACGACCTCGCGCACGTCGGACAGCAGCTGTTTGGCCGTGCTCTGGGCCTTCAGCACGTGCTCGCGCGCCACGTCGTTGGTGAGGTGACTGGCCACTTCGAGGTTCAGGCTCAACGCCGTGAGGTGATGCCCCACCAGGTCGTGCAGGTCGCGGGCGATCCGCATGCGCTCGGCGATGCGGGTGGATTCCGCCAGAAGCGCGCGGGTGGCGCGCAGTTCGGAATTCAGGCGACGCAGTTCCTCCCGTTCCTCGGCCTGCTGGCTGGCGACCATCGAGGCCACGAACACCAGGGCGGAGAAGCCGAAATAGAGACAGGCCTGCATCAGGGCGTTGATCAGGCCCCACCCGGGCACCTCGGCGAATACCGGCACCAGGGCCACGTGGGCCACGGCCATCCAGGCGATGCCGAGCGGCAGGCTGACCAGCCAGGGCACGGCCGTGGCCACGATGATCAGCAGCAGCGCGCCCACGCCGCTCTTGCTCAGCACCCCGATGGCCAGCGCCGTGCCGGTCAGGATCACCAGCACGGCCACGCGGGTGGCGCCGTTCAGGCGGGCGCCCATCTGGTTGGTCAGCAGCCAGTACACCAGCCCGAAGACCAGGTAGCAGGCCGTCCAGGCCAGCAACGGCATGTCGCCGATCGCGCCCGGACCGCTGCCGGCCCGCTGCATGGACAGCGGCAGGCCCGCGCACAGGAACACGAAATACGTGGCGTAGCGCAGCAGGCGGACCAGGCGGACGTGGATGAACTCGGCTTTGTACATGCTCGCATCATAGGCTTTCGCGCGGCCCGCACCACCTGACTGAAGTCACGTGCGCGCAAGCGGCAAACATCCGCTTTTACAACGGTTTTACAAGCGCGGATCGCTCCCGCGCGCGACCGGGGCATGCCATAATGCCGCGCATTGCGGCGACCCGGGGGTCGTCTTCCACGAACACACAAGCGGAGCAACGAATGGCCCTTGCCATCCGCGACGTGCGCGAGCACGACCTGGATGCCGTGCTGGCACTCAACAATGAGGCAGGCACCGGCATCCTCGCCACGGATCTCGACCGCCTGCGCCATCTTTACGACATCGCGCACTATTTCCGCGTGGCCGAGCAGGACGGCCACATCCTCGGCTTCCTCATCGCCATGCGCCAGGACGCCGAGTACGGCAGCCCGAATTTCCGCTGGTTCCGCGCCCATTACGAAAGCTTCGTGTATATCGACCGCATCGTCATCGCGTCGCAGTCGCGTGGGCACGGTCTGGGCCGCATCTTCTACTGCGACGTGCAAAGCTATGCAGAGGTACGCGTGCCACTCCTGACCTGCGAGGTTTTCCTCGAACCACGCAACGACCAGACCGTGCTGTTCCACGGCACCATGGGCTTCCAGGAAGTGGGGCAGCAGAAGATGGACGAAGGTCCGAAAGTAAGCCTGCTGGCCCGCGAACTTCCCAGTTTTCCCTTCGTTCGCGAGCGCTACCTCGAACACGGCGGGCTGCCCGACGTGGCATGGCTCGCCGAACGGCGCCGTCCGGTCGACGGCATCGGAGCCCGCGCATGAACGCCCGCGCCGAATCCCTCGAAGCCGCCTGCGACCTGCGCTTCGGCCAGGTTGGCATCGCATGCGTGCGCCTGCGCCGCGTCGACGCCGCCGCACTCGTGGAAGAACTGGAACGCCGGGTGCGCTCCGCCCCGCAGATGTTCTCGCGGGCGGCGGTGGTGCTCGATCTTTCGCACCTGCCCAAGCTGCCGGACGACGGCATGGTGGACGCGCTGCTCGAGGCCATCCGCAGCGCCGGCATGCTGCCCGTCGGCATCGCCTACGGCACCGCCGAGACCGAAGCCCTGGCCGAACGCATGGGCTTGCCGCTCATCGCCAAGTTCCGCGCCCAGTACGAGCCCGCGCAGGGCGACGCGGCGGCACCGGCAGCGGCACGGCAGGAACCGGCGCGCGCCGCACCCGCTTCCGAAGAGCCTGCCGCATCGACCGGTACGGTCACGGCGCAGCACCATTCGGGCAGCACCGTGCGCTCCGGCCAGCAGGTGTATGCGCGCGACCGCGACCTCGTGGTCACGGCGGGCGTCGCCAACGGCGCCGAGGTCATCGCCGACGGCTCCATCCACATTTACGGCAGCCTGCGGGGCCGCGCCATGGCCGGTGCGCAGGGTGACGAATCGGCACGCATCTTCTGTTCCGACTTCCGCGCCGAACTGGTCGCGATCGCCGGGCACTACCGCGTGTTCGAAGACATACCCAGGGAATTCGAAGGCCAGCCCGTGCAGTGTTGGCTCGACAATGGAAAACTCATGATCGCGCGGCTCTAACCAGCCATCGTCGCTGCAACACTCGGAGACATCTCTTGACAGAAATCATCGTCGTCACCTCCGGCAAAGGCGGAGTCGGCAAGACCACCACCAGCGCCTCCCTCGCGACCGGCCTCGCCATGCAGGGCAAGAAGGTCGCCGTCATCGACTTCGACGTTGGCCTGCGCAACCTCGACCTCATCATGGGATGCGAGCGGCGCGTGGTGTACGACTTCGTGAATGTCGTGCACGGCGAAGCCACGCTCAAGCAGGCCCTCATCAAGGACAAGCGCCACGAGAGCCTGTTCGTGCTGGCCGCGTCGCAAACCCGCGACAAGGACGCACTGACCCAGGAAGGCGTGGAGAAAGTGCTGGACGAACTGGCGAAGGAAAACTTCGACTACGTCGTGTGCGACTCCCCGGCCGGCATCGAGAAGGGCGCGCACCTCGCCATGTACTTCGCCGACCACGCCGTCGTCGTCGTGAATCCCGAGGTTTCCTCGGTGCGCGACTCCGACCGCATCCTCGGCCTGCTGGCGAGCAAGACCCGCCGCGCGGAAAAGGGCGAGTCCCCGATCCAGCAGCACCTGCTGCTCACCCGCTACAACCCGAATCGCGTCGAAGCGGGCGAGATGCTGAGCGTGAAGGATGTCGAGGAAATCCTCGGCATCTCCGTGGTCGGCGTCATTCCGGAGTCGGAGAACGTGCTCGCCGCATCCAACGCGGGCGTGCCGGTGATCCTGGACGACAACTCGAACGCCGGCGCGGCCTACAAGGACACCGTGGCCCGCATCCTCGGCGAAGAGCGTCCCCTCCGTTTCCTCGAGCCGGTCAAGAAGGGCTTCCTCAAGCGCGTCTTCGGAGGTTGAGCATGGGTATTCTCGATTTCCTGAAGCGCAAGCCCGAGCCCAGCGCCGGCGTCGCCAAGGAGCGCCTGCGCATCATCGTCGCCCAGGAGCGCTCGACGCGCGGCGGCCCCGACTACCTGCCGCTGCTGCGCAACGAGTTGCTCGAAGTCATCCGCAAGTACGTCAACGTCGACGTCGATGCCGTGAACATCAGCCTCGATCGGGACAGCGGCCACGAAGTGCTGGAACTCTCCGTCGCCCTGCCCGACGGCAAGCCGGCCGCCTCGGCCGGTTGAAGTGACAGGCGACAGTCCGGCCGGCGCCGTTACGGCAACCGGCAGCGATCCCGCCGATGCGGTCATGCGCGTCGGCGAGGTCGGCTTCGAAGCGCCGCGCGCGCTGCTCGGCCGGTATGGCCTCACGCTCGTGGCCGTGGCCGACGGCGAAGCCATTCCCGGCAGTTTCTGGGGCGAAAGCGAGGCCGGCATCATCGGCACGACCGTCTATGCCCGTAACGACACGCCGGTCCATTCGCTGCTGCACGAGGCCTGCCACCTCATCGTGCTGCCGGCGGAAAAACGCGCGCTCGTGCACACCGACGCCACCGATTCCATCGAGGAAGAAGACGCCACCTGCTACCTGCAGATCGTCCTGGCCGACGAGTTGCCGGGTGTGGGTTCCACGCGGCTGATGGAAGACATGGACCGCTGGGGCTACACCTACCGGCTCGGTTCCACGCGTGCGTGGTTCGAACAGGACGCCAGCGAAGCACAGGGCTTCCTGCGCGAGCGCGGATTGCTGGAAAACTGAATCCACGCGTGCCGGCATGCCGCCATTTCAGCCAGGCTCGTTCCTCTCCATCTGCGACACCACATCCACAGCGGCGCCTGCCCTCGCCGATGCAAGACGGCGACGTTCGAGCTGGACGTACCAGATCCACCCACCGAGGCCGATCGAGCACATGGCGGTGGCGCCGAGCGCCAGGGTGAGCATGCTGCCGGACAGTGCCGGTGAAAGTACGCCGGCCACCAACGCCGTGACCAACAGGCTGAAGAAAGCCTGCACGGAAGACACGCCACCGCGCTGCTCCGGGAAACGGTCGAGCAAAAGCAGGGTCAGTGTCGGGAAGGCGAGCTGCACGCCACAGCCGTAGAGCGCCAGTGGCAAGGTGGACCACGGCACCCGCGGCGTGTCCAGGGTCAGCGACAACAGCAGGCTCAGCGCGCAGGACGAGAGCATGGCCACGTAGCCCCAGGTCACGGTGCGCGCGGCGCTCACCCTTCCCGCCACGCGACCGGAAATGAAGGCGCCGGAAACCATGCCCGTCACGACGGGCACGAACAACCACGGGAAGCCGTCGACCCCGAGGTGCAGGAGGTTGCGGATCACCTGCGGTGCCGAGGCCACATAGAGGAACAGGCCCGAGAAATTGATCGAGCTGGAAATGGCGAGCGGCCAGAACGGCAGGTCGCGGCCGATGCGCAGGTATCCCGCGAGGAGCGGACGCGGCCTGAACACCGTACGTTTCTCCGTCGGGTGCGACTCCATGAGGAAATAGGAGACGCCGAAGGTCAGGGCCAGCGTGAAGCCGGACAAGGCCCAGAAGATGCCGCGCCAGCCGTCGACACCCAGCAGCCACGCACCCACGATGGGAGCGATCGCGGGCGCGATGCCGAAGATCATCATCACCTTCGACATCATCCGCTGGGCTTCCTCGCCATGCATCGTGTCCCGAACCACCGCCCGGCCGACCACGATGCCCGCGCCGCCGCAGAGCCCCTGCAGCACACGGCACCCGAGCAGGAAGGCGAAGCTCGGCGCCATGGCCGCGCCCACGGAAGCCACGGTGTACACCGACATGGCGATCACGATGACGGGCTTCCGGCCGTAGGCGTCGGAAAGCGCGCCATGGAACAGGCTCATCGCCGCATAGGCCAGCAGGTACACACTGAGCAACTGCTGGAGGGCCACCTCGCCCACGGCGAAATCGCGGCCGATGTCCGGGAACCCCGGGAAGATCGCGTCGATCGAGAACGGCCCGATCATCGACAGGGCCGCGAGCAACAGGGGGAGGTAGCGACGCGGATCGCGGGTCGCGGAGGACATGGGCCGTGACGCCGTGCGGGGAGGAATCGCGAAATTATAGGCGACCGGCGCCGGCCTCGCCCTGCGGACGGCAAAAGCTCATAATCGAGTCATCGATCTGCAACGGGGGCAACGTGGGTTACACCGGTTTCCTGGCTGTCGGCGTCGGCGGCATGCTCGGCTGCTGGCTGCGCTGGTGGCTTGCCCTCGTTCTCAACCCGGTCTTCCCCACGCTTCCGCTCGGAACGCTGGCCGCCAACCTCACCGGCGGCCTCCTCATGGGCGTGACGCTGGGCATCTTCGACCACTTCCAGACGCTCCCCGTCGAGGTCCGGCTGCTCGTGGCCACCGGCTTCCTGGGCGGACTCACCACGTTCTCCACATTTTCAGCGGAGGCCTCCGGCCTGCTGCTGCGCCAGCAGTACGCATGGTTCGCCGCGCATGTGGCGCTCAACCTTGCCGGGTCCATCACGATGACGATCGCCGGGCTCGCGATCACGCGTGGAGTACTGAAGCACTTCTAGCCATGACGCCGCGCGGGGCGGCACCGAGGGTCACAAGGGATCAAGCGATGAACCACGATTCGTCTTCTCTCAAGGCACGCGCACAGGAACTCCTGGAACACGCCGGCGTCACCATCGGTGGCAACCGCCCCACCGACCTGGCGATACACGACGAGCGCACCTACGCGCGCGTGTTCGCCCACGGTTCCCTAGGCCTTGGCGAGGCCTACATGGACGGCTGGTGGGACGTGGCCGACATGCCCGGCTTCTTCACTAAGGTGCTCTCGTCGCACCTGGACGAGTCGCTGCGCACGCTGGACACCCTGATAGCGCACCTCAAGGCCCGTTTCCTCAACATGCAGCGCGGCGAACATGCGTGGGAAGTGGGCCGCCAGCATTACGACCTGGGCAACGACCTGTTCGAGGCCATGCTGGGCAAGCGGCTGGTGTACTCCTGCGGCTACTGGGCCCAGGCGGACAACCTCGACGACGCGCAGGAAGCGAAGCTCGACCTCATCTGCCGCAAGCTCCGGTTGCAACCCGGCCAGCGGGTGCTGGACATCGGCTGCGGCTGGGGGGAGGCGTTGAAGTTCGCCGCGGAGCGCTACGGCGTCAGCGGCGTGGGCGTCACCATCTCGCGCGAGCAGGCGGCCTATGCACGCGAATTGTGCAAGGGCCTGCCCGTCGAGATTCGCTTGCAGGACTACCACGAACTCGACGAGCACTTCGACGCGATCCTCTCCGTGGGCATGTTCGAACACGTCGGCGGCAAGAACCATCGCAGCTGGTTCGAGGTGGCGCGCCGCTGCCTGCGGCCGGGCGGGCTCGCCCTGCTCCACAGCATCGGCAGCAACGGTGCGCCCGGCAGGCCCGATCCATGGATCGAGAAGTACATCTTCCCGAATTCCCTGATTCCCTCGATGAGCCAGGTGGCCGCGGCACTGGAGGGGCTGTTCGTGGTCGAGGACTGGCACAACTTCGGCGCGGACTACGATCGCACGCTGATGGCGTGGCGGGACAATTTCGACGCGGCATGGCCACGCCTCTCCGCGAAATACGACGAGCGATTCCGCCGCATGTGGCACTTCTACCTCGGCTGTTCCGCGGGCGTGTTCCGCAGCCGTCGCGACCAGCTCTGGCAGCTCACCCTTTCGGCCGAGGGCGTGCCGGGCGGGTACCGCGTCCCGCGCTGACCTTGTGGGAGCCGCTTCAGCGGCGATGGGTACTCGACGCAGGCTGGCCCGCTGCCGCGGGATCGCCGGCAGAGCCGGCTCCCACAGTTGCAGCAGGCCGGCGTTGACGAAATCTGGCCGGTGGCTCACTTAGGGTTGGCGCCATGAATCTCGTGGAAACCGACGTCCCCGCCCGGCTCGACAGGCTGCGCTGGGGGCGCTTCCATACCCTCGTGGCCACGGCGCTCGGCATCACCTGGGTGCTCGACGGTCTCGAAGTCACCATTACCGGGTCTATCGCCGGGGCGCTCAAGTCGAGTCCCGTGCTGCACCTCAGCGACATGCAGGTCGGGCTCGCGGGTAGCCTGTACCTCGTCGGCGCGGTGGCCGGTGCCCTTTTCTTCGGCTGGCTTACCGACCGCCTGGGGCGGAAGAAGCTGTTCACCGTCACGCTCGGCCTTTATCTCAGCGCCACGGCGGCCACCGCCCTTTCCCCGGACTTCGCCACGTTCGCCCTCTTCCGCCTGTTGACGGGCGCCGGCATCGGCGGCGAATACGCGGCCATCAACTCGGCGATCCAGGAGTTGATTCCGGCCCGCTATCGGGGCCACACCGACCTCGTGATCAACGGCAGCTTCTGGCTGGGTGCCGCCGCGGGGGCACTCGGCGCCGTGGTCCTGCTCGACAGCGGCTGGTTGCCGCCGGAGATCGGCTGGCGGCTCGCCTTCGGCCTCGGCGCGATCCTCGGCCTGGGCATCCTGTTCCTGCGCCGCTGGATCCCCGAAAGTCCGCGCTGGCTGATGCTGCACGGACGGATCGCCGAGGCGGAGGCGATCGTCGCCGAGATCGAGAAGCGCCTCGACGCTCCTCCGCCGACGTCGGCCCTGCCGCGCCTGCGCCTGCGCCTTCGCCCTCGCGGCCTGACGATGGCCGACGTGGCGTCCACCCTGTTCCTCCGCTACCCGAATCGCACGGTGCTCGGCGTGGTGCTCATGGCCACGCAGGCCTTTTTCTACAACGCGATCTTCTTTACCTATGCGCTGGTACTTGGCCGTTTCTATGGCGTTGCCGACGCGCAGGTCGGTCTCTACCTGCTGCCTTTCGCCGCGGGCAATTTCCTCGGGCCGCTCCTGCTCGGCCGCCTCTTCGACACCATCGGACGGCGGCCGATGATCGCGATCACCTATGCCCTGTCGGGCCTCCTGTTGTTCGCCACCGCATGGCTCTTCGTGCACGGCTGGCTGGATGCCCGCACCCAGACCGTGGCATGGAGCGTCGTGTTCTTCTTCGCATCCGCGGCGGCAAGCTCCGCGTACCTGACGGTGAGCGAAAGTTTCCCGCTGGAACTGCGCGCACTCGCGATCGCCCTGTTCTACGCGTTCGGAACCGCCTTGGGCGGGGTCGCCGGGCCGTGGTTGTTCGGCACGCTCATCGGCACGGGCGAACGGGGTGCCATCGGTGGCGGCTATGCGCTCGGTGCGTCGCTCATGCTCATCGGGGCCGCGGCCGCGTGGTGGCTCGGCGTCGCCGCCGAGCGTCGTCCCCTCGAAGACGTCGCCAGCCCCCTGGGGACGCCAAGCCATGCCGACGGCCCCGGAGACCGATAGAAAGCGGCATTCACGGAGGTTGCTCGCCCGGACACAGCACTTTCCTTCCCGGCCGGCTAAAATGCCGTTCCAGTCATTCGACCGTTCACCAGGGAATAGAAGGCGTGCAGCAACGTAATTTCGCCGTATCGGTGGTCCAGCCTGGCGGCAAGGTCGCCATCGAGATCGAATTCAACGAAAAGATCCACGGCCTGTCGGGCGACACGCTGTGGCTGTCGCTGGAAGAGAACACCACCCTGGAAGATGCCGAAGCGCTGCGCGCGCTGCTCGAACGCCTCGGTCACCGCATCACGGTGACGAACGTACGCTCCTGACCTGTCCGGCCGCGTCCTTCACGGCCACTGCCAACGGCACCACACGCGGCAACAGCCGGTGATGGTTCACGCCATGCAGGTTCCCGCAGCCCAGGCACCGGCGCGCCAGGCCCAGCCCATGCCGCGCCGCGCGCGGAGCCGCCAGCAGACACCCGCAGACATAGCAGCCCGGGATCGCACCGCGATCCCATAGCCGTAGCCTGACCGTCTGGATGCCGGCTATCGCCAGCGCAATGGCAATCCCGGCCGCGAAGGCCCAGGCGGGCAGGTTCGAATAGAGCGACAGGATGGCCAGCTCGCCCGGGGCTGGCTGCACCGCCTTCAGGGCGGCCGCGCCAAGGGAGCCGCCCGCCAGTGCCAGCCCGGCGGGCAGGTACATCCGAAAATACATACGCCCTGTGTACGACATCTCACACCCCCCGTTCCCTGCCGGATCCTCCCGGCCAGGGGAGAGTGTCGCCATGAGGGTCTATCGATTGTGAACGTGCTAGATGGCCGGCGAGCGGGTGTAGCGGTTCCACAACGTGTCCAGGCTCGAACCGGTGATCTGCCGCCAGGTTTTCGCCGAATACGTGCGGCCACGCAGGGCGGCGTCCAGCTTCTGCACGGCGCCGGCATAGTGCTCTTCCACCCAGACCAGGAAGCGCGCGGTGACGCGGTAGCTGTCGGTGTAGTTTTGCCCCGCCTGGTAATCGGGAAGCGACCAGCCGGCCGCAGCGTTGTTCACGCCATAGCGATAGCGCGCGTAATCGGCGATGCCTTCGACGAGCCATCCGGGAATGTTCTGCTGCCCATAGTCCTGCACGATGTGCATGGACTCATGCGTGACCGTGTCGGTATCCGTGGGGTGCGCGATCATGTAGGTCGCGCCATAGGTCTCCGTGGCATTGCCGGTCGCGGCCACGCCGTCGTAAGCCGGGTCGAGCACGATGTTCACGGTGGCGGACGTGTCCGGATTGAAATCGCGCGCTTCCTGGGGATAGATGATGAAGAACGTGCTCACCATCGCATCGATGGTGGACTGCGCAACGCCCGAGTTCTTGTCGGTGACGTTGAGCGTGTATCCCTGCTGCTGGTACGTGGTGGTGGTATCGGCGAAGGCGGAAATGGCGAAGAACGGGAGAAAGGCGGACACGGTGACGGCTAGACGCTTGGCACGCTGCATGGTGGTGGCTTCCTCGTGGGGTGGAAGCCTGCATGATGACCATCATTGCTAGCGGCGTTTCGCGCGGCAGGTCACAGTTGCGGCACCCTTGCCAAAGATGCCTGCCAACCTTACGAGGGGCAGCCGATGAAACTCAGGCCTTCGCCGGCTCGCCGAATGACGGCGGACGGTCCGCCGGCGCCTTGCCGAAGTTCTCGTTCGGCGTCTCGCCCATGACGAAGCTGAGCGTGCCGCCGGCGGCGAGCTCCTTGTGCGAAATCCAGCTCTTCGTCCAGGGCTTGCCGTTCCAGGTCACCGACTGGATGTAAGGACGGCCGGCGCCGTTGTCCTTCGTCTCCACTACCAGCGTGCGGCCCTGGCCCACCTGAACCTCGGCGCGATCGAGGATCGGGCTGCCGAACACGTAGTTCGTGCTCACCGGATCGACGGCGTAGAGACCCATCGCACTCATCACGTACCAGGCACTCATCTGGCCGCAATCCTCGTTGCCGGGAAGGCCGTCGGGTTCGGGCAGGTACATCGTTTCCAGCAGCATGCGCACGCGCGCCTGCGTCTTGTGGTGCGCACCCGTATACGCATACAGGTAAGGCATGTGGTGGCCCGGCTCGTTGCCGAAGGCGTACTGGCCGACCAGGCCGGCGATGTCCGGCGGCGCATTGTCGGGCAGGATCGGATCGGCGTTGAACAGTCCGTCGAGCTTCTTCTCGAATGCCTGCTCGCCACCGAACAGCGCCATGTAGTTGTACAGGTCGTGCTGGTTGAGGAAGGTGGCCTGCCAGGCGTTCGACTCGGTGAAATCGCGCCAACGCGTCGAATGGCCGATGGAGACGGGATCGAACGGCTCGATCCAGCTGCCATCTTCCGCGCGAGGACGTACGAACTGCATGTCCTTGTCGAACACGTTGGCATAGTTCTTCGACTGCTTGCGCAGCAACTCGGCGTCCTCGACATGACCGAGTGCCTCGGCCATATGCGCGACCGCCCAGTCGTCATAGGCGTATTCCAGCGTCTTGCTGACCGCCTCGCCTTCCTTGTCGCTGGGGATATAGCCGAGCTTGCGGTAATAGGTCAGGCCGAAATAGTCGTCCTGCAGCGCGCGGCGGCGCATAACCGGCCACGCCTTCGCATAGTCGATGCCGGTGAACCCCTTGGCCTGCGCCTCGGCGAGCACCACGGCTGAGTGGTAGCCGACCATGCACACCGTTTCGATGCCTTGCAGCGGCCATACGGGCGCGCCGCTCGGGCTTTCCACAGCGTTGCGCACGATGCCGTCGACGAGGTCGGGCACGCGATCGGCCTGGTACAGCGTGAGCAGTGGATGCTCCGCACGGTAGGTGTCCCACAACGAATAGGTGCTGTAGTTGTGCCGCCCTTCCGGCAGCGTGTGCACCGCCTTGTCCATGCCGCGGTAGCGGCCGTCGATGTCGCTGAAGACGGTGGGTGCGAGCATCGTGTGGTAAAGCGAACTGTAGAACGTGCGCTTGATCTTGTCGGAGGTGGAGTCGATACGAATCTTCGAGAGTTCGCGCTCCCATTCCGCTTCGGCCGACGCGCGTATGCCGTCGAAGTCCCACGCGGGCATTTCGCCGTCGAGGTTGCGCATGGCGCCGTCGATGTCCACGCCCGAGATGCCCACCTTCACCAGCAGCGGCTCCGACGAGGCCTTGTCGAAATGCAGTGCGGCCTTGAGGTGGTCACCCTTGGCGGTGGTGCTGCCCTTCGGCAGCGCCTTGTCGTCCGCATAGAGCGTGGCGCTCGATATGGGACGGGAAACCTTCATGGCGAAGTAGATGACGCGTCCGCTGGCCCACTGCCATACGCGACGGCCGCCCACGAGCGTGTCGTTGCCGACCAGGGTGAGTTCGGCATCGGTGACCTTCGCCGGCTTGTCCATGGCGTCGGCGAAGCCGTGCGTGAGGTCGACGAGCAGGTGCGCATCGCCGTCCTTGCCGAACGTGTAGCGATGCATGCCGGCACGGAGCGTGGCGGTGAGCTCGGCCAGGATATCGAAGCGGGTGAGCTTGGCGCGGTAATACCCGGGATGGGCCTGCTCGCCGGTGTAGTGCGAACGGTAGCCCTTCACGCCGGTCTTGTAGCCCTTCGGCGCCTTGTCGCCGCTCACCTTCTGCGCGTCGAAGCGCGACACGTAGTTCACGCCGTCATAGTCGCGATCGCCTGGCTGGAGCAGCACCGGGCCCATCGAGGGCATGACCAGGAAGTCGAGCATGTCGGCTGCGCCGGTGCCCGACAGATGGGTATGCGAGAAGCCCATGATCGAACCGTCGCCCTGGTGGTAGCCGGACGAGCCGTCCCATTGGGCGTTGTACGTGTCGGGGCTGAGCTGCACCATGCCGAACGGCCGCGTCGCACCGGGATAGGTGTGACCGTGGCCGCCCGTGCCGACGAAGACGTCGACGTAACGCAGGACCCCCGCCCCGGCAGTGCCGCCACCGGGAGCGGGGGCTTTCAGGCCTTCCTGCACGCCATCGGCCAGCGCGGTGAGGGAGCCGAGCTGACCGATGGCCGCGACGGCGGCCATCCCTTGCAGAAAACGTCGACGGGTAACCATGAATCGCTCCAGTTACAGGGTATCGGGGTGCTTGTCGGCGAGGTGGACCACCAGTTCGCCGAACAACGTATTGGCCCAGGCGAACCACGAGCGCGTGAACTGCTTCGGGTCGTCCTGGTCGAAGGCCTCGTGCATGAAGCCGGTGCCCGCATGGGTGGTCTTCAGCCAGTGCAGGCACTGGCGGATTTCCGCGGCATCGTCCGTGGTGAAGGCCTTCATCATGATCGACATGGGCCAGATCATGCGCAGGCCCTCATGGGGGCCGCCGATGCCTTCACCCGCGCTGCCCTTGAAGAAATACGGGTTGTCCAGGCTCCAGACCTTCGCACGGGTGCGCGCGTAGCGTGCGTCGCGCGGCGTGCATTCGAGGTAAGGCAAGGCGAGCAGGCTCGGCACGTTGGCATCGTCCATGAACAGGCGATTGCCGTAACCGTCGACCTCGTAGGCCCAGTATTCGCCGGACGCATCGGTGATGGTGCCGTACTTCTCCACCGCCGCGGCGACTTCGTCGGCCATGGCGTTGCATTCGCTCGCGAAGGCCTGGTCGCCGTACAGCGTGGCATGCATCTGCGCCAGGCGGCGCAGCGTCACCACGGCGAACAGGTTCCCGGGAATGTTGAACGCATACACGGTCGCGTCATCGGACGGACGGAACATCTCGTGGATCATGCCCACCGGCCGCGTGGGCTGGCCATAGCCCTTCAGGAACTGGCTCTCGGTGGGGTTCGGCGATGGACGCTGGAAGTGGTACGGACCGGGGCCGTCCTTGCGCTGCTGCTCGCGGAAGGTCTGCAGGATGCGATGCGTGGCGGCGCGCCACGATTCGTCGAACGGTTCGCGGTCGCCCGTGGCCTGGAAGTAGCCGTGCGCCAGACGCACCGGGTAGCAGAGCGAATCGATCTCCCACTTGCGCTCGGCCACGCCGGGCAGCATGGGGAGGTCGGATTGCGCCCAGTCGAGCTTGCTCTTGCCCTTCGGATCGGGAAGGAACGCGTTGGCGTAGGGATCGATCGATATGCAGCGCGCTTGCCGGCGGATGAGCCCGCGGAAGAGTTTGCGCAGGGCCTCGTCCTTCGTCACCAGCGGCAGGTACGGCCACACCTGGGCGGACGAATCGCGCAGCCACATCGCGTCGATGTCGCCGGTAACGACGAAGGTGTCTTCGTAGCCGTCGAGGCGGCCCACTTCCACGGTCGTATCGAGGGTATTCGGGAAGCAGTTCTCGAACAGCCAGGCGAGTTCGGGATCCTTGATCCTCTTCTTCGTCGAGGCGATCACTGCTTCGACCGCTTCGCTGGTGAACTTCCGCTTGCCCACCGGCGGACGCCGGCTCGGGAAACGCGAGGCGGCCATGGCGGCCATGCCGCCACCGCCGAGTACCGCCGCGGTCGGCACGAGGGACAGCCACTTCACGAGGTTGCGGCGATTTGGATTCACGGCGTGGTCTCCTTCAGGGCGTCGACGAGCGAGCGTAACGTCAAAGCGTGGCGAAGCGCATCGATGTCGACCTGGCCCTCGATCGCGATGTCGACGTGCTCGCCCGGCAACAGGTCGAATGCGTTCCGGTCGAGACGCACGTCGAGATCGCCGGTATCCACCCATACGGCGCGAGCGAGGTGTTTCGCCGAAACCGTCAGGACATAGCCGTCGCCGTTCTTGCGAAGGCTGCTGGAAAGTTCGGGCTTCGGCAGGGCCAAGGTGCGCGCCGCACCGAAGTACAGCAGGTGGTGCGCCACCACCTTGCCCTGTTCGAGCAGGTCGAACGAGACCACCGTCTTGCGCGGGTCGGCACCCTTCAGCAGCGTCGCGTCGTCGACCGTCGCCGCCTTCGTGCTCGCCAGCGCCGCCGCCCGCACTGGCTGGCTGGACTCGCGAAGCAGCTTGCCGCCCATGTCGTACACGCGGGTGCGCAACGTGGCCGCGAAATCCGCGGTGCGGTCGGAGATGGCGAAGACCTCGGTCTTGCCGTCGCGGCGCAGCGGCACCACGTCCACCGGCGCATAGAAGCGCTTCGCGTGGAATTGCAGGGCCTTCCAGCGGTTGAAGTAGTCGACGCTCGCCCACGAGGCGCCGGGCCACACATCGTTCAACTGCCAGTACAGCGAGCCCATGCTGCGCGGACGTGCGCTGCGCAGGTGCTCGGCGGCGAGTTCGATGCCTTCGGCCTGCATCACCTGGCTCAGGTACACGAACGACGGGAAGTCCCTCGGCTCGCCGTATTCCTGGCGGATGTACAGCAGCAGGCGCTGGTTGCCGTCGCCGTTGGCGAATTTCTGGTGCGCGCGCATCACCTTCGATTCGGGTTGCATGTCGCCTTCGGAAGCGAAGGCCTTGATGGTCGCCATCACGGGGAAGGATTGCAGGCCGTACTCGGACTGGAAGCGCGGCGTCATGTCCAGGTAATGCGAGATCGGCTCGGAGCCCGACCACACCTTCCAGTAGTGGAAGTCGCCGTCGTTCTCCACGTTGGCGGGGCCTTCGTAGTCGGTGCTGGGCGAACTGGCCCAGTACGGCACCTGCGGCGAGAGATCGCTGACCACCTTGCGCAGGGTCTTGCCGAACAGCTCGCGCATGCCGTCGTCGATGCGCTTCACTTCGTCCGCGTTGACGAACTTGCGGAAATCCTGCCGGTCCGGCCAGTCGTCCCAGCCGGTCTGCACTTCGTTGTTGCCCGCCCACAGCACGATGGACGGATGGTCACGCAGGCGGGTCACCTGCTCGATGGCCTCGATGCGCGCATTCTCGCGGAAGGCGGGATCGTAGGGCGTGATGGCGCCGCCGTACATGAAGTCCTGCCAGATCATGATGCCGAGGCGATCGGCAAGCGCGTAGAACGCGTCGTCCTGGTAGGTACCGCCGCCCCACATGCGCAGCATGTTCATGTTGGCGTCCTTCGCGGAACGAAGGATGGCCTCCATGCGCGCGGGCGTCACACGCGAGGGGAAGCTGTCGAACGGAATGAGGTTCGCGCCCTTGGCGAAGATGGGCACGCCGTTCACGACGAAGGCGAAGCTCCGGCCCCACTGGTCTTTCTCGCGGCGGAGTTCCACGGTGCGCAGGCCCGTCTCCCGGTCCGCGCTGGCGACGGTGGCGCCGTCGGTGGCGACCTCGGCATGGAAGCGGTAGAGGTTGGGTTCGCCGTAACCCACGGGCCACCAGCGCTGCGGATGCGCGATCGACACCGGCAGCGAGACGTGGTTCTCACCCTTCGTGAGCGCCACGCTGTGTTCTTCGTGGCCGCGGCTGCCGTCCGGCGCTGTCCAGTCCACCTTGAGCAGCGCCGGACCGCTCTTGTCCGCGCGCACGTCGAACTGCGCGTCGAGGCGGGCGTTGTCGGCATCCACCTGGCGCTGGGCGACATGGAAGTCGGCCAGGCGCATGGTGTCCCAGCTTTCCAGGCGCACCGGACGCCAGATCCCCAGGGTGACGTAGCGCGGGCCCCAGTCCCAGCCGTACTGGTAGTTGGCCTTGCGTACGTAATTGGAGGTTTGCTTGCCCTTCGGCTCGTCGCCGAAGGCGGTGTCGAATTCGCCGGGCAGCGAGTACGGCTGCTTCATCAGCCAGGGCAACAGGCGCGCGATGGGCGACTGCAGGTGCACTTCGAGCGTATTGCCGCCCTTGTGCAGGTTGTCCCTCACCGGCACGCGCCACTGGCGGAACATGTTGTCCGCCACCAGCACCTTCCTGCCGTTGAGCTTGACCTCGGCGAACGTGTCGAGGCCGTCGAAAATGAGGTCGACGTGGCCGCGGGCCAGGGTGGCCGCATCCACGTCGAAGTCCAACCGGTAGTCCCAGTCGGAAAGGCCGATCCATTGCAGGCCGGCCTCGTTGTCGCGCCAGAACGGATCTTCGATCCGCTTCAGCGCCAGGAGGTCGGTCTGCACGGCTCCCGGCACCTGTGCCGGGAGCCAGTCCTTCAGTTCGGGGTGCGCGCCCGCTTCCGTCCCTTGCGCGAGACGGAAGCGCCAGCCGGAGGAAAGATCTTTCTCCCCCGGCGTGCCGGCGCTGGCCGCTCCGGCGGCAAGCCAGAACGCCAGGGCCAGCGACGCGCGGCGCATCACAGCTTGAAGCCCAGCGTCAGCGTGTAGGTCCGGCCGTTCTTGTACGAGTAGAGCGGCTGGCTCGGACGGTCGTCGTAGACCTGGTAGGTCTCGTCGAGCAGGTTGGTGCCATCGAGCGAGATGCGCATGTGGTCATTCACCTGGTAGCCGACGGAAGCGTCGAGTTCACGGAAGATACCCGTGATCTGCTGCGTCTGCAGCGCGGCGATCGAGGTGAAGTACGACGAGCGCCAGCTGTAGGTCACACGCGCGCTCCACGGACCCTGCTCGAAGAACGGCGACAGGTTGAACGAGTTCTTCGAGTTGTACGGCAGCGGGAAGTCGTTGCTGGTGTCCGCGTCGGAGTAGGTGTAGTTCGCCAGCATGCCGAAGCCCAGCCCGAAGTTCTGCTGGTAGCTGATCGACGCGCCCTTCACCTTGGCCACGCCCGCGTTGATCGGCACCTGCATCTGGTACACGTCGTCACGCTGGTTGGTCAGGTTGTACTGGGTCTCCAGCACCTGAGTGTTGAGGATGTAACCCGAGATGCGGCGGAAGAACAGTTCCGCGGCCAGCACGCTGTTCTCGGAGAAGTACCACTCGGCCGAGAAATCGTAGTTGGTCGACTTGTACGGACCGAGGTCGGTATTGCCGCGCGAACCGGTCAGGCTGCGGTCGTCGAGGGCCACATACGGGGTCATCTGCTGGTAGCGCGGACGGGCGATGGTCTGCGCATAGGCGAAGCGCAGCGTGAGGTCCTGGGCCACGTCGTAGGCGATGTTCAGCGACGGCAGCCAGTTGTGGTACGAGCTGCGCTTGTTCACCGGCGCGTAGGTATCGGTACCGACGGAGTTGAAACCATCCACCGTGTCGCGGGTACGGAAGTAGCGCACGCCGAGGTTGCCGCGGTAGTTGTCGCCCGAGAAATCGCCCTGGATGTAGAACGCGCGGTTCTGTTCCTGGATGGCATAGGTGGCCTTCGGGTCCACCGGCGCGCCGTACTGGTCCACGAGCGCATTCACGCCGTCCTTGAGGCCACCCTTGCTGATGGTGGTCCAGTTGGCCATGCTCGGCGTGGCGTTCAGGCCACCGAGGAAGCCGTCCGGCGTCTGGCCGCCGGCGAAGTCAGCCAGGGTGTTGCCGGCGATACCCATGTCGGCGAGCGACGGGAAGCGCGCGGCGTAGGCGTCCTGGCCGTTGTAGTGGTTGGTTGCCTTCACGCCCACTTCGATCTGGTTGAGCGGACCCCACGCGACGTCGTGCGCGAAGTCGGCCTGGAAGTAGCGCTCGCGGTCATAGGTCGGCGCGCGGCTGAAGCCGACACCGTTGAGCACCGCCTGCGACGGGTCGTCCGCGAAGTGGTAGTTGATCTGCGGATGCTCGCCCGCGAGGTTCCAGTCGTAGCCGCCGAGGGTCTTCACCTGCGCGTTCCAGATCCCTTCGGAGCCGCCGGTCGAACCGGTGTAGCCGATCTGGCTGGAGGCGTTCCAGCCGTCGCCGTGCCAGTCGGCACGCAGCTGCGCCGCACCGGTGTTGACCTTCGACTCACGCTCGTAGCCGTCGAGGTAGGTCGGCGCATTCGGGCCATACGAAGCATTGGTGATCACGCCGTTGTTGACGCTTGCCGAGGTGGCGTAAGGCGCCGAGCTCGACCAGTCGCCGTAGCGGCTCTGGTTGTAGTTGTCGAACTTCTCGGTGACGTAGAGGCCGGTGAAGTTCAGCTCGAAGCTGTCGTTCGGCTTCCACTGCAGGCCCGTCGACACGCCGTCGCGCTTGCGGCGCTGCTGGAACCACGCCGTGTTGATCGCGGTCGGGTACGTGGGCTGCTGGTCGGCCGGCACGACGCCCGGTGCGAACTGGTGGCTGGGATTCGTGTCGGTCGGGTCGTTGGCACGCTGGTAGCCGAAGATCTCGGTGCCCTGGCGGTCGATGATGCGATCGGAATGCATCAGCGAGCCGAGCACGCCGAAGGTGTTGTCCTTGTTCTTCCAGCTGTACAGCACCGACGCGTTCGGCTTGCCGGTATCCGCGCGGTCGTTGTAGCCGTAGCTCACCGTGCCGGTCAGCGTGTTGGCCTTGAGGTCCAGCGGACGGCGCGTGTTGACGATGACGGTACCGCCGATCGAGCCTTCATCGATATTCGCCTGCGGCGTCTTGTAGACCTGCGCGTTGCCGATGATCTCGGAGGTCAGCAGGCTGTAGTCGAACGAGCGGCTGTCCGGATTGTTCGGGTCGGACGTCCAGTTCGTGGAGGCAAGCGTCTGGCCGTTCAGAAGCAGGCGGTTCAACGCCGGGTCCGTGCCGAGGATGCTGACCTTGTCGCCTTCGCCGAAGTTGCGGTCCACGCTGATGCCCGGAAGGTGCGACAGCGACTCGGCCACGTTGGTGTCCGGGAACTTGCCCACGTCTTCGGCCGAGATGGCGTCGACGATGGAGTCGGAGTTGCGCTTCAGGTCGAGCGACTTCTGCAAGCTCGCGCGGATGCCGGTGACGGTGATGCCTTCGAGGCTGGCGGCGTTCTGGGCATCGGCCTGGGCGGGCGCGGCCGAAGCGGGCTTAGCGGGGATGCTCGTGGCGGGCGCGGGGGAAGCCGCGTCCTGCGCCATCGCGCCGCCTGTGGCCAACAGGCCGGCCATGATGGCCAGCGAAAGTGCGCTGATACGGTGGTTCACATCTATCTCCTGGGGAAGGGGGATTTCATTTTTTTCGGAACGAACGACACCGCGCCGGCCTCGGCCCGCGTTGGCGTTTCCCGCTCCAATGGTTGTTCTGGCCCTGCGTACTCCCGCGGCCGCCATGCGTGTCGGCATGGCCCCACCGCGTGTCCCGTCGTCGTTGCAGTGGTATGACGTGCTTGATTCTCGGAGGCCCCTGACAACGTTGTCAACCGATTTTTTAACTCGATCTAAAGTCTTCGGACTACAAACAAGCAATTGATCTGAAAAGATATTTTACGACAGACAAAATAGTGCACTGCGCAAATTCTCAGTCGGCATTTGGATCGATCCATGCCGGCCATGGAGGTCGGGCGCACAGCGTAAATCACTAAGCCGCCACATTTTTCCCGTGCCGCCGCGTTCGCATCTTCATGCAGGAGCACGCCCGCCACCGATGCTGCAGTGCAACGAGAAATTCGCGCGCTGTGGGTGTGGCAGGGGCGCACATTGGACCCATCGCAGGCGATGTAGCGAGCGGTCAGGCGATGCCGAGGCCCTGGATACTTGCCGTGCTTGCCTGGAAACCGGCCAACTCCGCGAAACGCTTGCCGCGTTCGGTGTAGTCGTGGAACTGGTCGAAGCTCGGTGCGCCAGGCGACAGCAGGACGCATCCCTGCCCCGCCAGTGCCGAGCGTGCGGCCGCCACGGCTGCCGGAAGATCGGTGGCGCGATAGACCCCCGGCACCCCCGCTTGGTCCAAGGCATCCGCGATGCGCGGCCCGTTCGCACCCTGGCACACGATGGCCTGCGGTGCTTTTGTCCGCATCGCGTCGACGAAAGGCGCCCAATCGAGGCCGCGGTCGTGGCCGCCGACGATGAGCGCCGTGCGTTTCCCGTCCACGCTCTCCAGCGCGGCCAGGCTGGCCAGCGGCGTCGTGCTGATCGAATCGTTGATCCACTCGAGTCCGTCGCGCTCGCCCAGCGGCTGCAGGCGGTGGGGTAACGGAAGGAAAGTGGCGAGCGCGGGTGCCGCCGCGCGGGCCTCCAGACCCACGATCTCGAGGGCTGCCAGCGCCGCGCACGCATTGAGCGCGTTGTGCAGTCCGGGCGCCGACAGGCGGGACGCTTCGATCACGCGCTCGCCCCCGCGACGGATCCAGCCATCGCCCACATGCCATCCCGACACATCGCCGAACGTATGCAGGCCGGGGTGGTCGAGGGCACGCGTCAGCAACAGCGGTTGCAGCGCATTGACCAGCACCCTGGCGGAAGCCGAGAGGAGCTTGAGCTTGTCGTCCACGTAGCGCTCGCGCGAACCGTGCCAGTCGAGGTGTTCCTCATACAGGCTCGTGACCACGCCAAGGTCGACACCCATCGCCTCGCCTGTCTGGAAGCTCGACAGCTCGATGACCCAAAGGTCCGCCTTGCCGTCGTCGAGTTCCAGCATCGGCATGCCGATGTTGCCCGCCAGCGCGGTGCGCACGCCGAGGGAGCGGGCCAGGTGGGCGATGAGCGCCGAAGTGGTGCTCTTGCCCTTCGTGCCGGTGACCGCGATCGTGCGCGCGCCGACGTGCTCGCCGAACCAGAGCGCACTTCCCGACGTGAACCGCGTGCCGCGCAGCTGCGCGTCGAGCAGTTCGGGTTTATAGGCGGAGATACCAGGCGACTTCACCACCACATCGTGCGCGGCGAGCGCAGCCGCGTCGGGCGCCACATCGCGTACATCCACCCACGCAAACGCGGCGCGCGCGGCGCCTGCCTCGTTGGGCTGGCAGAACAGTGTCACCGCCTGGCCCGGCAGGTGCCGGGCCAGCGCAGAGAGCGCAGCGCGGCCCTCGCGCCCGAAACCCCAGACAGCGACGCGCTTGCCGCGCAGGTCAGCCCAGCGCATCCAGCGCTCCGAGCAGTCGCGGGGGAACGAGGTGGGATGCACCGGGTTTCAACCACGGTTCCAGGGCGAGGTCGCCGGGCTGCAACTGAGGGAGTATCTCGGTACGGAAGCGCGCGACGAGTGCGTCTTCCCGCCACTCGGGACGCTCGGCCAACGCGGCCAGCGCGGCGCGCGCCTCGGCCCCCTCCCCCACGCACTCGAACGGCTTGTGGTCCTTGTACTCGAGCAGCGCATCGAACGCGCCGGCGAGGGCGTCGTCATCGAGCAGGTTGCGACCGAAGATCGATAGCAGCCGCGGCTTCGCCATGAAGGGCGCCAGCGCGAGGAACACGAAATGGCATTTCGGACACTGCCCGCACCACCGGTCCGCGGGCTTAGGGCCGAGGATGCGGAAGTTGCGGTTGCAGCTGGAGAATACGTTGAAATACTCACCGCCCATTCGGGCGAACGCGCTCGTCACGGCCAGTTCCGACCAGGGCCGCAGCAGCGAGCAGTAATCGAGGTCGGCGGCCACGTGGGTGTGCAGGTAGTCGTGCAAGGTCTTCTCGAAGCCGAAGCCCTTGCTCCACTGGTGGTTCACTTCCTGGCCTTCGTATTCCAGCGTGGCGACCGACGCGGAGCGCTCGTTCGCGAACACGATGGAGTCGTAACCGTAGAGGATGGCCGCCACCGCGAGGATCACCGAGTTGATGGCGGTCACCGGAATGTGTCCGTTCCACGCACCCAGGCGGTTGAGCTCGAACAGCCCCGGCGCGAGTTCGCGCGAAATGTTCAACGTCGGCAGGCCTGTGCGCGCCGCGCATTCGGCGATGAGGGGCGAGTTGCCCACCCAGGTGGCGGTGGCGTCGGCGCCGATCGACTTCACCGCCTCGACCGCCACCACGGAATCCTTGCCGCCGCCGATCGGCAGCAGTGAGCGCGGCGGAAGTCCGATGGCCGGCGCCGCCGCGGCGGCGCGCCGTTCGAAAGGAAACGCGATACGTCCGCGCAGGTCCAGACGGTTGCGGTACGCGAACTCGGCAAGCCCGTGGAGGTACAGCGAATCCAGAAGGTACGCCGTTTCCTCGTCGAGGGCGTCGCCCTCGACCACGATCCGCTCCGGAATGCCCGCCTTGTAGTAGCTGACGCCTGCAACGAGGTGAAGCAGGCGCAGGGCCGCCGCGAAGGCGGCCTCCCGCTCCGGCGGCACGGCGGGCGCGCCGGGAAAGGTCACGCGCTCGACCAGTTCCGGACCGTCGTCGAAGGCATAGACCAGCTCGGCCACGCCGTCGACGAAGCCGTGGCGGACGAAGCGGAAGCGCTGGCTCGCGCGGGGATCGGTAAGCGTGTCCGTCACGGCAGCAGCACCTCGTCCGCCTCGTCGCGCAGGTTGTAATGCGACGACATCACCGCGCCATACGCGCCACCCTGCGCCACGAGGATCACGTCGTCTTCCTTCGATTCCGGCAGGCGACGGTCCGAACCCAGGATGTCGCCCGATTCGCAGATGGGACCGACGACCTGGTACATCGTGGTGGCCGGCTCGTCCAGGCGCGACAGGTTGGCGATCTCGTGCCACGCGTCGTAGAGCGCGGGGCGGATGAGGCTGTTCATGCCCGTGTCCAGGCCGAGGTAGCGCGTGTTGGCACCCTTCTCCTTCTCCTGCGTGACCTTTGCCAGGAGCACGCCGCAATCCGCGACGAGGTAGCGGCCGGGCTCCATCCACAGCTGGAACTGCGGATACGCCTGGCGCACCGACGTGAGCACGCGATCCAGCGCGGCCATGTCCAGCGGCGTCTCGCCCGGATGCGACGGCACGCCCAGGCCTCCGCCGATGTTCAGCACGGTGATGGTGCCGATGCGTTCCGCCAGCGCGGCAAGCTGCGAATACACCTCGCCCCAGTGCGCGGCATCCAGGATGCCCGAGCCAAGGTGCGCATGCAGGCCGATGACCCGCGCGCCGGCCGCGTCGGCGAGGCGCAGGAAACGGTCGATGTGCTCGATCGGCACGCCGAACTTGCTGCCGGTGCCGCCCGTCTTCACCTTCTCGTGGTGGCCGAGGCCGCGCCCCAGGTCCACGCGAAGCACGATGTCGCGGCCGGCGAACATGTCGCCCCAGTGCTCCATGGGGTGCAATGCGTCGATGGTGATGGTGGCGCGGGTCTGCAAGGCCGCCGCGAAATCGCGGCGCGAAGCGAAGTTCGGCGTGAACAGCAGCGGCACGTCGGCCGGCACCGCCGCGGACACCGCGGCCAGCTCGCCCGGCGAGACGCACTCGAACGCGAAGCCCTCCTCGGCGAGGACCTTGAGGATGCCCGGATGCGTATTGGCTTTCACCGCGTAATGCGCACGATCCACGGCTTTCAACGACTTCACGCGGCGTGCCTGCGCCCGCACCGTCGGCAGGTGGTAGACGTAGCGAGGGGTGCGTTCCTGCGCGAGACGCAGCAGCGCCGGGCGTTCGCCCTGCCACCAGGCAGCCGCCGGCGCGGCCTGTTCGCCGGTGCCATAGAGCGACTGCCAGGAAGGACCGAACACCATGCTGTCGTCGGTGCGCAGGGCACCGGCGCCGATCAGCAACTCATGCAGCCGAGGCAACATATCGTCCACCACGTCTTCGTCGACCACGAAGGTCAGGTTGAGGTTGTTCGACGACTGCGAGATAAGGTGCACCCGCAGCTGGCCGAACTCCGCCAGCACGCCCGACAGCTTGTGCAGCATCGAACGCATGCCGCGGCCGACCAGTGTGATGGCCGCGCACGGTGCGATCACCTTCACCCGGCAAACGCGCGCCAGGTCCGCCGCCAGTGCGGCGATGGCATCGGAATCCAGCAGGTTTTCCGTCGGATCCAACGACACCGTGACGTTCGTTTCCGCCGAGCCGATCAGGTCCACCGACAGGCCATGGCGCTTGAACGCGTCGAACACGTCGGCGAGGAAGCCGACCTGCTGCCACATGCCCACCGATTCCATCGACACCAGGGTGATGCCCTTGCGCGCGCTGATCGCCTTGATGCTCGGCGCATGCTCGCGCACTTCCGGACCGATCGAGGTGCCTTCCAGCTCCGGCCGGTTCGTGTCCTTGATGAGCAGCGGCACGCGCGGCTCGCGCAACGGCGACAGGCAACGCGGATGCAGCACCTTCGCGCCCGTGGAAGCGATTTCCTGGGCTTCTTCGTAATCGAGTCGCTGGAGCAGCCTTGCACCGGCCACCTGCCGCGGATTTGCGCTGAACATGCCCGCGACGTCCGTCCAGATCTCCACGCGCGATGCGGCCAGCAAGGCGCCGAAGTAAGCCGCCGACGTATCCGAGCCGCCACGGCCCAGCAGCACCGTGCGTCCGGACTCGTCCTGCGCGATGAAGCCCTGCGTGATGAACACCTCGCCGCGTTCCGCCAATGCCGCGGACAAGGCCGCGTCGTGGCGCGGTTCCACCATCGCCGACAGCAGGCGCGTGCGCTCGTTCTGGTTCGGCAGCACGATGGAACGCAGGCACTCGCGCGCGTCCACCCAGGTCGTGGCAAGGCCGTTCGCCGAGAGGAACGCCGCACCCAGCGCGCTGGACATCAGCTCGCCATGCGCCTGCACCCGCGCCTGCCAGGCGAGTTCGCCCAGCTCCGCCGCACCGGTTTCGGCCAGCGCGGCCATGTCCGCCAGGCGGGCGCCCAGCGTCTCCGGCATCGCCAACGACATCTCGGCGAGCAGGGCATGGTGGCGATCGGCCAGTGCGGAGGCCGCTTCCGAGCGGCGTTTCGATTCCGTGTGCGTGCAAAGCTGTTTCAGGCCGTCGGTGATACCGGACAGGGCTGAGACCACGATCAGCACGCGGGCGCCTTCGGCGCGGCGGCTGGCGGCCAGCTCGAGGATATTGCGCCAGCGTGCGGCGGTGGCCACGGAGGTGCCGCCGAACTTCATGACGATCCAGGGCGCGTTGACGGGCAACGGCGCGTTTGCGTTTTCGCTCACGGGACTCTTTGGGTTGGTGGGGAAAGCTACGACGACCGGGGATTCCGGCAAATTCAGGAAAGTGTTGCGCTGCAAGGGGAAAAAGGCAAACCTCCGCACTCCCTCCTCTAGCGCGCCAACCATGGAAAATCCCGGCTACGCCCGACGCCTCACCCTCATGGACGCCGCGCTCATCGTCGTCGGCGGCATCATCGGTGGCGGCATCTTCCTCAATCCCGGCATCGCCGCGCAGCGCACCGATTCCGGGCTCGTGCTGCTCTCCCTCTGGGTCGGCGGCGGCCTGCTCACCCTGGTCGGCTGCCTCTGCTACGCCGAACTCGGCGCACGCCGCCCCGAAGCGGGCGGCAGCTACGTCTACCTGCGCGAAGCCTTCGGCAGGCTGGCCGGCTTCCTCTTTGGCTGGACCATGCTGCTCGTGATCTACAGCGGCAGCAGCGCCGCGGTGGCGACCATCTTCGGCAGCTACGCCACCTCCGTGTTCGGCCTCTCGCCCACCCTGGTGAAGCCCCTGGCCGTAGGCGCGCTCGTCTTCGTCACCGGGCTCAACCTCTTCGGCATCCGCTTCGGCGCCCAGGTGCAGAACGTCTTCGCCATCCTCAAGCTCACCGCCATCGCGGTGCTCGTAGTTACCGGCCTCGCCTTCGCCGGCGCGGGCACCACCCAGGCGCTCACGCCCAGCCCCACCCACGTGACCGGCGGCCTCGCCGGCGCCCTGCTGCCGGTGCTGTTCGCCTTCTCCGGCTTCAGCTACCTCAACAACCTTGCCGGCGAAGTGCGGGATCCGCAGCGCACGCTGCCGCGTGCCCTCGTCCTCGGCATGCTCGTGGTCATCGCCGCCTACGTGCTCACCAACTACGCCTACCTCGCGGTGCTCGGACACGATGGCCTTGCCGCCAGCCAGGCGCCCGCCGCCGACGTGATGAGCCGCGTGTTCGGCGATACCGGCGCGAAGATCATCGCCATCGGTATCGCCATCTCCACCCTCGGCTTCTGCAACATCACGCTCGTCGCAGGTGCGCGCGTGCTCCAGGTCATGGGCGAGGACGGCCTGTTCTTCGCCAGCGTGGCCCGGCTGCACCCGCGCTACCGCACGCCAAACATCGCGCTGATGGCGCTGTCGGCCTGGGCGATCGTCCTCGTGCTCGTCGCGAACTACGGTCAACTGCTGGATTTCGCCACGTTCGGAGACTGGGCGGCGTACGCCGTCACCATCGCCACCCTTTTCTGGTATCGCCGCCACGCCACCGGGCGTCCGGCCTTCGTGACTCCGGCGTACCCGCTTCTGCCCCTCGCCTTCCTTCTCACGGTCATCGCCGTGGTAGTGGCCTACGCGTGGGACAAGCCGCTCAGTGCCGGCGTGGTCTGCCTCGTGGTGTTCGCAGGACTGCCCGTGTACGCCGTGTGGCGGCGGCTGTTCAGTAAAGTCGCTCGCTGATCCCCGGCCCGGATGCCACAATGGCCCGGATATCAAGGGACACTCTGAGAAAAGCAGATGGCACAGCAAGGCCCGACGTCGCCCGTACCCGCCCCGCCCCGGCAAGAGGCCGGCCAGCCCTCGTCGAAGCCGGTGCGCGAAGGTATCGACGTCATCGTCAACGGCGAGCGCTACAGGCACACGGGCGATCCCACGATGCCGTTGCTGTGGTACCTGCGCGACGTGCTGCGCCTCACCGGCGCCAAGTACGGCTGCGACCAGGGCGATTGCGGTTTCTGCACGGTGATCGTCGACGGCAAGGCCGTGGCCTCCTGCCAGGCGAAGATGGAAACGATGCGCGGCAAGCGCGTCACCACCGTGGAAGGCCTGGCTGGCGGCGACGGCAAGCTGCATCCCGTCCAGCAGGCGTGGATCGACGAGGACGCCATCATGTGCGGCTACTGCCAGCCCGGCCAGATCATGGCCGCGGTCGACCTGTTGTCCCGGCAGAAGAATCCTTCCGACGCCGACATCGACAAGATCGGTAACCTTTGCCGCTGCGGCAGCTACGGCCGTATCCGCAAGGCGATCAAGCGCGCCGCCGGCGCCACGAAGGACGGCAAGGCATGAGCGGCGAAGTTCGCCTTTCCCGCCGCCGCTTCCTGAAGTACGCCGCCGGCACCGCGGGCGGGTTGATCATCGGCGTGGGCACGGTCGGCGCGGTCGATCGTCCGCCGCCGCTGGGCCTGCTCGGCGATGCCTGGACACAACTCGGCCCCTACCTGCGCATCGCGGCCGACGGCCGCATCTTCATCGGCGTGCGCGATCCCGACAATGGCGAAGGCACCTCCACCTCGCTGGCCCGCATCGTCGCCGAGGAACTCGACGCCGACTGGACGCGAGTCGTCGTGGAACCCCTCGGTCTCGGCGTGACGATGGGCAACGGCGAGGCGAAATTCACCTACGGACGCCAGCGCAGCGGCGACGCCACCAGCATTCCCGCCGCGTGGGCCGACCTGCGCCAGGCCGGCGCGCTCGGCCGCTGGCTGCTCCTGCAGGCGGCGGCACGTCGCCTCGGCATGCCCGCCGAACGCCTGCGCGCCGAGAACGGCATGGTCATCGCGAGCGACGGCCGGAACATCTCCTATGCCGATCTCGCTTCGGCGGCCGCGGGCGTCGACGCGCCGGGCACGCCGCCGCCGCTCAAGTCGCCGGACCGCTATGGCCTCGTAGGGCAGCCCGCCGGCGACGTGAATGCGCGGGCCGTCGTCACCGGCACGCTCCGCTATGCCTTCGACGAGAGCATCGGCGATCCCGTCATCGCCGTGCTCGCGCGTTGCCCCTACCCCGGCGGCACGCTGGAGAACGCAGACCGCGAAGCCGCGCAGAAGGTCGATGGCGTCTATGCGGTTCTCGACATCGCGCCCGAAGCGAACCAACCGCCAGGCATGACCGCGCAGGCACCCGCGCTGGCGGTGCTCGCCCGGGACACCTGGTCGGCGCTGCGCGGGCGCGCGGCCCTGAAAGCCACATGGAAGGCCGATGCGACGCCCGAGCCTGCTGCCTCTGTCCTCGAGCAGCAGGCCGTGCAAGCGTTCGACGACGAGACGATCGCGCCTTCCACGGTGCGCAACGACGGTGACATCGCCGCCGCGCGCAAGAAGGCGGCCCGCGCGCTCGAGGCCACGTATTTCCAGCCGTGGGTGGCGCATGCCACCGCCGAAACACCCAACTGCGTCGTGCGCCTCGATCCGGACACCAGCGTGACCGTCATCGCGGCCACGCAGGCCCCGCGCCAGGTCTACGCGGTCGTGCAACGCATGACCGGGTTTCGTCCCGACCAGATCGACATCCAGGTACCTCGCGGCGGCGGCGGTTTCGGGCGCCGCCTCGACCAGGATTACATCGCGGAAGCCATGGCCATCGCCCTGGCGAAGAAGCCGGACGAGATCCGCAACCGGCCGGTGAAGGTGCTCTGGACGCGCGACGACGACCTGTCGCGCGACTTCTACCGTCCGCTGGCCGTGCACCGCCTCAATGCGTCGCTCGACCGCAAGAAGAAGATCGTCGGCTGGCACCAGCGCATGGCCAGTCCGTCAGCCCTGGCCGGGCGCGGCACGCCCGACAATCGCCTGTGGCAGTCCGAACTCGTGCCGGACGCCTTGCCGGCGGGCCTCGTGCCGAACTTCCGCAGCGACTGGTATCCGTTGTCGTCGCGGCTCGCCCGGGGCGAGTGGCGCGGTTCGCCGCACGTCACGCCGACGTTCGCCACCGAGAGCTTCATCGACGAACTGGCGCACGCCACGAAGAGCAATCCGCTCGACTTCCGGCTGGCGCTGCTCGGCGACGCGAGCCAACTGCCCTACAACGGGCGCGGCGGTCCCATCGACACCGGACGCATGGCCAACGTGCTGAAGCTTGCCGCGGACAAGCTCGACTGGAGCCGCTGGCTGCGCAGCGAGAACGGGCTCGGCATCGCCTGCGCCTATGTGTTCGGCGCGTATGTCGCACACGCCATCGAGGTGGCGCCGACCGCCGACGGCATCGACATCCATCGCGTGGTCTGCGTGGCCGACGTGGGCCGCGTCATCAATCCGCTCGGGCTCGAGGCGCAGCTGCAAGGCGCCACGCTCGATGCGCTGTCCACCGCCCTCAACCTCGCCATCACGGTCAAGGACGGTAAGGTGCAGCAGACGGGTTTCCGCGATTATCCGATCGCCGCCACCCAGCCCATGCCCTATGAGGTGGAGACGGTCATCGTGCCGTCCACGGCCGACCCCGCCGGCGCCAGCGTCGTCGCCGTCCCGTCCGCGGCGCCCGCACTGGCGAACGCCGTCTTCCGCGCCACGGCGGTACGCGTGCGGCGTTTGCCGCTGCTTCGTGAACTGGCGCGACTGCGCTGATTCCTCATCCACACTCCCGAGGTATCGCATGACCATCGCATCGTTCACCTCGGGCCCTTCGGCGCCACGGACCGACGCCGACCTGATCGGAAGCAACAAGCGCTTCTACGACGCGTTGTGGTCGGAAGCGAAGCTTTTCTCGCCAGAACGCTTCAACACCTGGCCGCTCGTGTCCGAACTGGCGGCGCAGACGACGCGCCGGCTGGAAGTGGCCCCCGGCCTGCGCCCGCGGTTGCCGCTGGCGGACACCCAGTTCGTGGACCTGAGCCGCCCGGCGCTTGCCGAACTCGGCCGGCACGGGGCCCGCGTAGCGAACGCGATGATCGGAGCGCTTCCGTTCCGCGACGCCAGCTTCGACTTCGTATGCGCCTTCGACATCCTCGAACACGTGGTGGACGACGAAGGTGCCCTGGGCGAACTGGCACGCGTGGCCGAGCCGGGCGCCCGCCTGCTGCTCTCGGTGCCCCTGCACCCCGACGCCTGGACCCCCTTCGACGACTTCGTGGGGCACTACCGCCGGTACGAGCCGGAAGCGATCCGCAACCTGCTCTCCCGGCACGGCTTCGCCATCGAACGCAGTGCCGTCTACGGGATGCAGCCGAAGTCGTCGAAGCTGCTCGACCTGGGCCAGTACTTCCTTACCCACCACAGGGCGCGCGCCATGTGGTGGTACAACCGGGTGTTCATGCCGCTGGGCGTGCGTTTCCAGAAGCCGCTGGCCTTCACGGCCGGCTTCGCGCCGGCACCCGGGGTGGACGAAGTCCTGCTGGTCTGCCGCAAAGCCGGTCTTTAAATCGAGCAAAAACAGGGGCTTTACACATGGCGCGGCGCAACTGGTTATGATGCGCCACCTCCCGTCCCGGATGCAGCTGCATGCTCTACCTCATGCACGAATGGCAACGCTCGATGCTCAGCCCGCTTTCCTATTGGGCCGAGGCGGGAGCGAAGATGTTCGGCGACATCGCCAGCCCCTTCGCCCGTGTACCGGGCGCCGACCGCGCGGCGGCAGGCTGCGAACTGATGTACCGCCTCGGCAAGGCCTACGAGAAGCCCGAGTTCGACATCCATAGCGTGCATGCCCATGGGCATGACGTGGCGATCGTCGAGCAGGTGTCCATGGCCAAGCCGTTCTGCACGCTGAAGCGCTTCAAGCGTTTCTCCGACGACCAGGCCACCGTGGACCGCATGAAGCACGATCCCGCCGTGCTCGTGGTCGCGCCCCTCTCCGGGCATCACTCCACCCTGCTCCGCGACACCGTGCGCACGCTGCTGCGCGACCACAAGGTGTACATCACCGACTGGGTCGACGCGCGCATGATCCCGCTGTCGGAGGGCTCCTTTTCGCTGGCGGACTACGTCTCCTACATCGAGGAATTCATCCGTCACGTGGGCGTGCACCGTGCGCATGTGGTGTCCGTGTGCCAGCCCACCGTGCCCGTACTGGCGGCGGTATCGCTCATGGCGGCACGCGGCGAAGCCACGCCGGCTACGCTCACGCTGATGGGCGGGCCCATCGACACGCGCAAGAGCCCGACCAGCGTCGACAACCTCGCCACCACGCGGCCGCTGTCGTGGTTCCGCAACCAGCTGATCCACAAGGTGCCTTACCAGTATCCGGGCGCCGGCCGCGACGTGTATCCCGGGTTCCTGCAGCACGCCGGATTCATCGCCATGAATCCCAGCCGCCATGTCATGTCGCATTGGGACTTCTACGAGAACCTGCGCAAGGGCGACCTCGACGACGCCGAGGCGCACCGCAAGTTCTACGACGAATACAACGCCGTGCTCGACATGCCGGCCGAGTATTACCTCGACACCATCGAAACGGTGTTCCAGGAGCAACGCCTGCCTAAGGGCACATGGGAGGTGCATGGGGAACTGGTACGTCCGGCGAAGATCAAGGACACCGCCCTGCTCACCATCGAGGGCGAACTCGACGACATCTCGGGCCTCGGCCAGACCGAAGCCGCGCACGGCTTGTGCAAGGGCATCGCGAAGAAGCGCCGCAAGCACATCACGGTGGAAGGCGCCGGCCATTACGGCATCTTCAGCGGCCGCCGCTGGCGTGACGTCGTCTACCCCCAGGTGCGCGACTTCATCCAGGCATTCGACCGCGGCAACAGCAACACGGGCGCTCAAGGCACGCGAAAAGCCTGATAGATGTGTGGGAGCCGGCTATGCCGGCGATCCCGCGGCAGCGGGCTGGCTGCGAGCACCCATCGCCGCTGAAGCGGCTCCCACAGTTCAGAGCAGCAGCCAGCCCAACAGGCCGGCCGCCAGGAAGAACGGCACGGACCACAGGTGGAACGTGCCCCATGCCTTGCGCTCGCCCAGCAAGCGCAGCGCAATGAGGTTCGCCAGCGAACCCAGTACGAAGCCGAACCCGCCCACGTTCACGCCATAGGCGATGGTCCGCCAGTCGTGCGAGTACTCCGCCAGCAGGATGGCCGCGGGCACGTTGCTCACCGCCTGCGAAGCCAGCGCGCCGGTGGCGTAGAGATGCGACGGCTCGTTCAGGCCCAGCCCGGCGATGAAGCCCTTCACCGTTCCCGTGCCCGCCAGCAACCGCAGGTCGACGAACATCAGCACGAAGGTGAGCAACAGCCCCCAGTCGATGCTCGCCACCACGCGGCGGCGGAGCACCAGGAAGATGACGGTGACACCGAGAAGCCCCCATGCCGCATGGCCCAGGTCGGCGGCAAGGATGAAGGGCGCGTAGAGCACCGCGGCCACGACGAGCATCGTGCGGTCCACACGCTCGTCGGCACGCTCGTGCACTTCCAGGGAATCCGAAGGGAAAGCGAGCGCGGTGAGAACGAGCAGCATTGCCAGCGCCGTGCCGGCCAGCGGCAACATGGCCCACACGAAGCCGCCGAAACCGTTGTTCCACTGCTGCCAGAGGAACAGGTTCTGCGGATTGCCGATGGGTGTGAGCATCGAGCCGGCGTTCACCGCAAGCGCCTCGAATACCACGAGACGCGTGGCTGGCATGCGCGCGATGCGGCACATGCGCAAGGTCAGCGGCACCACCACGAACAATGCCACGTCGTTGGTCAGCAGCATGGACAGCACTGCCGCCGACGCCACGAGGCCGAGCGCCGCCAAGCGGCGCGTCGCCGTGCGGTCGATGAGCCAGCGTCCCGCGACATCGAGGGCGCCGCTGGATTCCACCGCCTTGGTGAGTAGGAGCAAGCCGGCCAACGCCGCGATGGTCGGCCAGTCGACCAGCCCCGGCCACTGCGGCAAGCGGGACGGCATGGCGATCGCGAAGGCGATCGCCACCACCAGCAACACGAGGAAGAGAATGTCGCGACGCAACTGGCGCAGCGAGTCGGGTAACCACGTCATCAAGGAGATCCCGCAGGCGAAGGCGGGATCATACCGTCACGCGTGGCCCCCGTTCGCGAAGGATCAATCCTTGTCGCGCGGGATGTCCACCTTGCCACTGACGCCGTGCTGGTTGATGTCGCCGCTGCCGACCGAGCGCACCGTCAGGTCGCCGCGCACGTCGTTCACGTCGAGGTCGCCAGAGCCGATGGTGCCGACCTGCACGTTGCCCTGGGTGCCTTCGATCTTCGCGTCGCCCGAACCGATGGTGCCGATGCGCACCCTGGCCGCGCGCTTCGAGCTGAAATCGCCGGAGCCGATGGAGTCGATGTCCACCTCGCCGGTGTCTTCGAGCTTCAGGTCGCCCGAACCCACCGTGCCGCGCACGGCACCCTTGATGCCGTGCGCTTCCAGGTCGCCCGAGCCCACCTCGGTGTCGAGCGAGGCCAGGTTGCGCGCCTTGGCGTCGCCGGAACCGACGTTGAGCTTCACGGGAATGTCGGCGGGAATCGTGGCTTCGACCTTCAGGTCGCTGTAATGGTTGCCCCAGCCGCCGAACCAGCCATGCTCGCGCTTGTCCTTCAGCTCAACGACGAGGGTGTCGCCGTCACGTGCCTGGGTGACCACGAGGTTGTCCACGGTTTCCTGGTCGGAGGCGCACGCCTTGCCGCGCACCGTGCCCTTGCCCGCGGCGGCGCCGCCGGAAACGAGCAGGTCGTAGGAATTGGTGACGAAACGGATGTCGCGCACGCCCTTGAGGTCGAGGTCGAGGTTGCGGTCCGCGTGGAACTTGCACTGGGCATCGTCGGCCATGGCCGCGGCGGGCAGCAGGAGCAGCGAAGCGAGGAGCAATTTGCGCATGGGATTTCCCTTCGTTTGACAGCGGTGACCCGCCATGGATGCGGGCCGGGGCCAAAAGGTTGCAGCGGCGTCTTCACGCGAAGCTGACCGCACGGCAACGGGCCCGTCAACCGCCGCCGGGGCAGCACGTTTTTCCCCGTGCAACACCCACCCGGAGACCACCCTATGCAACGCAAGACCCTCCTCGCCAGTGCCGCTTCCCTCCTCCTTGCCGGCTCGGCCGCCTTCGCGTTCGCGCAGGATGCCTCGCCCAAGGCTCCCGCTGCCCCGACAGACCAAGCCCAGTCCAGCCAGGCCCGCGACCATCGGGGCATGAAGTGGAACCGCGGCGACCGCGACCAGGGCCACGGCGAGCACGGCGGCTGGGGCCACGGCCGTGGCGGCATGCGCAATGCCGGCGTCATCGGCGACCTGCGCGCCCTCGAGCGCCTGTACGTGATGAATGGCCGCGCGAAGGAACTGCCGGCGCTGTACAACGAAGTGCTGGCGAAGTCGCAGAACCCGATGGTTCGCGATTACGCGTACCGCCACCTCGCGCGTGCGCAGATGCAGCCGCAGAACGTGGACGCCGCCATCGCCACCATGCGCAAGAGCCTCGACGAGAGCCTCGCGCAGGACCAGAAGCGTCATGAGGAAATGCAGGCGTTCAAGCAGCGGATGCAGGACCGCGCCGCGGCGAAATAAGGCCCCGCCTTTCGCCGCTGAAGCGGCTCCCACACAAGACCTGCGCAGGCCATGTAGGAGCCGCTTCAGCGGCGATGGCTATCGCGCAGGCCCTGTGGGAGCCGCTTCAGCGGCGATGGCGATTCAGGTTCCCTCGCGCTTCACGCGGGTCCAGAGCGCTTCCTGCTCTTCCAGCGAATACGAAGACAACTCCCGCCCTTCCGACGCCGCGATGGCCTCCATCGCCCGGAAGCGCCGCTCGAATTTCGCGTTCGCCCCGCGCAGCGCACGCGACACGTCCACCTTCGCATGCCGCGCCAGGTTAGCCGCGACGAAGAGCACGTCGCCGATCTCGTCGGCCAGGCGTTCCTCGTCGGCTCCGTGCTCGAACTCGTGCCGCACTTCCTCGAGTTCTTCCGCCAGCTTGTCCAGCACCGGCCGATGATCCGGCCAGTCGAACCCCACGTTCGCCGCACGCTTCTGGAGCTTCACCGCACGCTGCCATTCCGGCAGCCCGCGCGAGATGCCAGCGAGCGCGCTGCCGTCCGCCGAACCCCTCGCCGCACGCTCGTCGGCCTTCAGGCGATCCCAGTCGCGCGATCGTTCCGCGTCGGTCGCATGCGTCACGTCCGCGAACACATGCGGATGCCGGCGCAGCATCTTGTCGCAGATCGAGGCCACCACGTCGCCGAACGCGAACTGCCCGGCCTCTTCGGCCATGCGCGCGTGGAAGACCACCTGCAGCAACAGATCGCCCAGCTCGTCGCGAAGGTCGTGCATGTCGCCGCGATCGATGGCATCGGCGACCTCGTAGGCTTCCTCGATCGTGTACGGCGCGATGGTGACGAAGGTCTGCCGCACGTCCCACGGGCATCCGTTCTCCGGATCGCGCAGCCGCGCCATGATCGCGATGAGTTCCTCCACCTGGCGCGTCATGCACCTTCCTCGGGATCGACCAGCCGCGCGGCCCAGTCGATGTTCGGGTCGCCGCAGGCGATGAATTCGGGATTGATGAGCGAGTCGCGCGTGTTGTAACGGAACGGGCGGCCCGCCAGATCGAGCACGGCGCCCCCGGCTTCTTCCAGCACGCATTGCGCCGCGGCCGTGTCCCATTCGGAGGTGGCACCCAGGCGGAGATAGATGTCGGCGTCGCCGCGCGCGATGACACAGAATTTCAGGGACGAGCCGAGGGCGAACGTTTCATGCTCGCCTAGTCGGTCCAGCAAGGCCGCCGTACGCCCCGTGCCGTGCGAGCGGCTGCCCGTGACCATCAGCAAGCCGTCGGCCCGTCGCGTGACGAGCCGTTCGCGCGCCGCGTCCGGCGTACGCTGCCGCCATGCGCCCGTCCCTGCCGCCGCGGCGTAAAGGTCGCCCGTGACGGGCGCGAGCACCACGCCAAGTACGCTGCGATGGTCTTCGACCAGGGAAATGTTCACCGTGAACTCGCCGTTGCGCTTCACGAACTCGCGCGTGCCGTCCAGCGGGTCGACCAGCCAGTACCGCCGCCAGGTGCGCCGTTCGGACCAGGGCGCCGCGGCGGCTTCCTCGGAGATCATGGGAATGGCCGGCGCAAGCGCGTGCAGGCCTTCCTGGATGACGCGCTGGGCGGCCAGGTCAGCGGCGGTGACCGGCGAATCGTCGTCCTTGCAGACCACGTCGAAATCCTTGGCGTAGATCGCCAGGATGGCATCAGCCGCGCGCCGCGCAACGGCGCAGACCGGGTCGAGCCAGTGCACGGGCGAGGGCGTCACGCCGGATGGTAACGGCCGGCGAGGTACTCGCGGGCCATGAAGAGCGCCGCGATGGAACGGCCCTCGGTGACGTCGTCGCGGGCCAGCAGCTCATGCAGCTTGTCCATGCGCCAGGGCACCACTTCCAGTTCCTCGGGTTCGTCGCCCTGGAGGCGTTCCGGATAAAGGTCCTCCGCCAGCACCACGTGCGCGAGGTGGGTCATGTACGACGGCGACAGCGAGAGCGTGCCGAGGATCTTCAGCTTGCGTGCGCCGTATCCCACCTCTTCCTTGAGCTCGCGGTTCGCGCCCTGCTCTGCGGTTTCGTCGCTGTCCAGCCGGCCCTTGGGCACGCCCAGTTCGTAGCGGTCGACGCCCACGCCGTATTCGCGCACGAGCAGCACGGTTTCCGGATCGCGCATCGCCACGATGAGCACGGCACCGAAGCCGCCGCCCTTCACGCGCTGGTAGGTGCGGCGTTCGCCGTTGGAGAATTCGAGGTCCACTTCCTCCACGTGGCGGAAGGGACTGTCGGACACTTCGCGTGTCGCGAGGATCGTGGGCCGTTTGTTCATCGCCCGATTGTAGCGCCAGGGGCCAGGCGGGCCAGCGCCTCGGCGTGAATGGCCGGCGTGCCGGCCAGCACGCTGCGCAAGTCCAGGCCGGGCGGGCGGCCCTCCAGGTCGGTGAACACACCGCCCGCCTCGCGCACGATGACTGCGAGCGCGGCCACGTCGAGGATGTTCACGTCCGACTCGATCACGAGGTCGATGCCGCCGCGCGCCAACAGGTGGTAATGGCAGAAGTCGCCATACCCGCGAATGCGGTTGCTGTCGCGGATCATGCCGCCCAGCGCATGCCAGCGTGCGTCCATCGTGAGGCTCTTCACGTTGCCCGTGGAAATCGACGCATCGCGCATCGCCACCGTGTCCGCCACACGCACGAGCTGGCCGTCGAGGAAGGCGCCGCGTCCGCGCACCGCCCACATGCGTTCGTCGTATACGGGTGCCGACGAAACGCCGAGCACCAGTTCGCCGCGATGCATGAGGGCGATCTGCGTGGAGAAGAACGGCGTGCCGCGCACGAAGCTCTTGGTGCCGTCCAGCGGATCCACGAGCCAGAGGTACTCGCGCGACGTGTCGTCGGCACCGTATTCCTCGCCGTAGATGCCCGCTTCCGGCAGCGCCTGCGCGAGGATGCCGCGGATGGCGAGCTCCGCCTCGCGGTCCGCCACGGTCACCGGCGTATCGTCACCTTTCACGATCACGTCCACGCCCGCGCGCCAGTAATGGAGGATGATCTCCGCCGCCGCGCCGGCCGCGTCGCGGGCGGCGCCCAGCGCCTTGTCGAGGATCTCGGTCATGGGCCTGTCCGGGGAGCGAGCCCCGCCTTGCGTTGCAGGTTGACGGAGCCGTCGCGGCCCACCGGGCCGAAACGTGCGATGAGATGGGAGACCGCGCTGTCGGGCACGCGTGGCTTGAGCATGCCGTCCATGCGCCAGCCGAGTGGCGACGCGGCCAGCACCGCGTTCACCGCGAGCGAGCCCTCGCCGTCGTCGCGCAACGTGGCGTGCAGCACGCCACCCGCGCTGGCGGCATCCATCGCGATGGTGCCAAGGCCGATGTAGCCCTCGGCCGTTCGCAACGCGGCCTTTTTCCAGGTCATGGCGGCTTCCAGCGTCATCGGCCAGTTGCCTTGCAATTCCGCGCGGGGAATGCGCCCCTCGACGACACCGGAGGGCACGAGGTCCGGGGGCGACATCATGCCGGCAATGGCGTCGGCGTCGAGGCGGAACGACACGCCGGTCAAGGTCATGCGATCGTCCCCGCTTTTTTCCACGTGGCCGTCGAACCGCCCGGCACGGCCGTCGAGGTGGACGTCGAGGTCCGTGCGGCCGAGGATCGCGTTCCTGCCGAGACGCCACGTGGCGGTGCCGAGTTCGCGCCCATCGGCCAGCGCCACGCGGGCGGCACGTCCGTCCCACAAGGTGCCCGACAGCCCGTCGAACACCAGGCCATGCGCGCGCCGGGCCAGCAGGGGCACGGCCACGGACGCCGGGAGGAACCAGTAGAACAGGCCCGCGGCGGCGACCAGCAGGGCCACGGCCAGGACGATCCAACGGAACCACTTCAAACCATCACCTCGTTCCTAAGGATGCTAGGGATATCATGGGCGGATGACCGATGCCCTTTTCGCCTCGACGGCAGTCGACACGCTGGTCGCCCGCGACCTCTCCGTCCTCTGGCACCCGTGCACGCAGATGCACGACCACGAGACCTTGCCCATGGTACCCGTCGTGCGCGGCGAAGGGGCATGGCTGGTAGGCGCCGACGGCAAGCGCTATCTCGACGCCGTCAGTTCCTGGTGGACCAACCTCTTCGGCCACGCGGAACCGCGCATCGGGGCGGCCCTGAAGGACCAGCTCGATACCCTCGAACATGTGATCTTCGCGGGATTCACGCACGCACCGGCGCTCGAACTGGCGGAGGAACTGGTCCGCATCACACCGCCAGGGCTCGAGCGCGCGTTCCTGGCCGACAATGGCTCCGCGGCCATCGAGGTCGCGCTGAAGATGAGCTTCCACTACTGGCTCAACCGTGGCCGCGGCGAGAAGACCCGCTTCATCGCCCTGACCGGCAGCTACCACGGGGAGACGCTGGGCGCGCTCTCCGTCAGCGACGTGGCGCTGTACCGCAAGACCTACGCGCCCCTGCTCCTCACGCCTGAACTGGCGCCGTCGCCCGACACGTACGAGGGCGAACCGGGCGAGTCGCCAAAGGACGTCGCGGCGCGCCGTCTCGGCGAGATGCGTGCGATCCTCGAACGGCACGCGCACGAAACCTGTGCCGTCATCGTCGAACCGTTGGTGCAATGCGCCGGCGGCATGCGCATGTACGACGCGTCGTACCTCACGGGCCTGCGCGCCCTGTGCGATGAATTCGACGTGCACCTCATCGCCGACGAAATCGCCGTGGGCTTCGGCCGCACCGGCACCTTGTTCGCCTGCGAGCAGGCGGGCATCTCGCCCGACTTCATGTGCCTTTCCAAAGGACTGACCGGCGGGTTCCTTCCGCTTTCGGCCGTGCTCACCACGCAGGACGTCTACGCCGCGTTCTACGCCGAGTACGCCTCCGGCAAGGCCTTCCTGCACTCGCACAGCTACACCGGCAATCCCCTCGCCTGCCGCGCCGCCACCGCCACGCTGAAGATCTTCCGCGACGACCCGGTACTCGAACGCAACCGCGCCCTGGCCGCGCACATGGCCGCCCGCATCGCGCCGCTGGTGGACCACCCACACGTCGCCGACGTGCGCCAGACGGGGATGATCGCCGCCATCGAACTGGTGGCCGACAAGGCCACCCGCACGCCCTTCCCCGCCGCCGACCGCCGCGGCCTGCGCGTGTACCGGCACGGCCTGGAGCACGGCGCGCTGCTGCGGCCGCTGGGCAACATCGTGTATTTCATGCCGCCCTACGTGGTGACGGAGGCGGAGATCGATTTCATGGTCGACACCGCAATGGCCGGCATCGCGAAGGCCGTGGCCTAGAAGCGCGAAATACCCACCGGCAGTTCACCCAGACGGGCCATCTCGCCCTCGGTGAACAGGCCAGGGTCTGCCAGGTAATCCATGGCGAATGCATGTGCGTCGGCGCCCCAGAACAACTCGTCACCGATAGCGAGTGTCGGTACGCCGAACACCTGCTGGCGCATCGCCTGCTCGAAATTGGCCTGCAATTCGGCTTTCACCGCCGGCGAGCCCAGCGCGGAGCGAAAGTCGGCGATGCCGAGCGAAGCGGCCAGCGGCTCGAGCGCATCCGGTGTGTCGGCGGTACGGCCGTGCGCCCAGATCCATTCGAAGATCGCGCCCACGGCGTCTACCGTCGTACCCGCGGCGATGCACAGCCGCAACGCGGGCAGCGGATTGAACGGATGCGCCGGCGGAAAGCGCAGAGGAATGCCTGCCTTGCGGGCGCGCCACTGCGCGTAGCGATAAGAGAATTCCCGCTTCCGCGGAATCTCGGCCGGCCCGCGGTGGTCCATCTGCTTCAAGAGGGCCCCGAACAGGATCGGGCGCAGCGAGACCTCGCGCTGCGCCGCCAGCTCGCGTACCGCCGGCCACTGCAACCACGAAAACATGGAGACGAAGTCGAAGTACCAGACGATCGGCATGCGCGAGGCTCCAGCGGTCGAGGGAAAGACGATAGCCGCCCCGGCCCCCGGCTACAATGCGACTTCCGTGACACGAGCCACATCCATGCGCACCATCCGCATCCACGTCGACTCCCCCCTCGCCAGCGGCACCGATGTCGTGCTGCCCGCCCAGGCCGGGGAACACGTGGCGCGCGTGCTGCGGCTCGAGGTCGGCGCACCGGTCGTCCTGTTCTCCGGTGAAGACGGCCTCGAATACGAAGCCACGCTCGTCGGCGTGGGCAAACGGGAAGTGGTGGCGTCCGTCGGCGCGGGCCGCGCGCCGGACAACGAATCCCCGCTGTCGCTGACGCTCGCCCAGGGCGTGGCGCGCGGCGAGAAGATGGACCTGATCGTGCAGAAAGCCACCGAACTGGGCATCGCACGCATCGTGCCGATCACCACGGAGCGGTCGGAAGTCAAACTGGACGCAGCACGCGCGGAAAAACGCCTCGCGCATTGGCGCGCGGTAGCCGCCAGCGCGTGCGAACAATCCGGACGGGCGCTCGTTCCCCGCATCGACCCGGCCGTTCCGCTCTCCGCATGGCTGGCCTCGCTGGGCGAAGGCGGCCCGATGCGCCTCGCGCTGTTGCCGGAAGGCACGAAACGCCCGGGCGAACTCGCGCTCCGCGACGCGGCCATCCTCGCCATCGGCCCCGAAGGCGGTTTCGGCGAACGCGACCGCGCGGCGCTCGCGGCCTCCGGATTCACGGGGTTGAAGCTGGGGCCGCGGATTCTTCGTACGGAAACCGCGGGCCTCGCCGCCATCGCGGCACTACAGGCGCTATACGGCGACGTGTAAAGCGACTTGGGATTCCCACACCTGTGGGAGCCGCTTCAGCGGCGATAGGCCCGCTGCCGCAGGATCGCCGGCATAGCCGGCTCCCACACAAAGCGGCGTCAGGTCAGTACCGCGGCGATGCGGTGCATCGTTTCGTCGTTCAACAGCGGCACCGCATCCAGTGCCTTCAGGTTTTCCTCCAACTGCGCGACCTTGCTCGCACCGAGGATCACCGTCGATACGTTCGGGTTCTTCAGGCACCAGGCCAGGGCCAGACGCGACATCGGAATGCCCAGGTCGGCGGCGATGGGGGAAAGTGCCCGCACCGTCTTCAGGCGTGCGCCATCGTTCTCGAACAAGGCATCGCGCAGCCATGCATTGCCGGGCTGCCCCAGGCGCGAATCGTCCGGCACGCCGTCGTTGTACTTGCCGGTGAGCAGGCCCGACGCGAGCGGCGACCAGATCGTCGTGCCCATGCCGTAACGCTCGTACAGCGCGGCGTATTCCCGTTCCACGCGCTCACGGTGCAGCAGGTTGTACTGCGGCTGTTCCATCGACGGCGCAACGAGGTTCCGCTCCCGCGCGACGCGATGCGCTTCCTCGATCGTTTCCGCGGGCCATTCGCTCGTGCCCCAGTACAGCACCTTGCCCTGGCGGACGAGCGTGTCCATCGCCAGCACCGTTTCTTCCACCGGTGTATCGGGGTCGGGCCGGTGGCAGAAGTACAGGTCGAGGTAGTCGACGCGCAGGCGTTCGAGTGCCTGGTGGCACGCATCGAAGACATGCTTGCGCGACAGTCCGCGCTGCGTGGGCCGCGGGTGTTCGGTGGCGCCGAAATACACCTTGCTGGACACGCAATAGGCGTCGCGCGGAAGGCGCAGGTCGGCGATCACGTCGCCCATCAGGCGTTCGGCTTCGCCGGCGTTGTACGTTTCGGCGTTGTCGAAGAAATTGATGCCGCGGTCGTACGCCAATGCGATGAGTTCGCGGGCGGCGGAGCGGTCCACCTGGCGGCCGAAGGTGACCCAGGCGCCGTAGGAAAGCGCGGAAACCTTGAGGCCGGTGGAACCGAGACGGCGATATTCCATGGGAATCACCCGAGTGACGCGTGGAGGATCAGGAAGAGCGCGACGGCGGCGACGATGCCTGCGATGACGTCGTCCAGCATCACGCCGAAGCCGCCTTTCACGCGACGGTCGAACCAGCCGATCGGCCATGGCTTCCACACGTCGAACAGGCGGAACAGCAGGAAGCCGCAGAGGACGGCCCACCACGGCGCGACCAAGGCCGGCAGCAAGGCGATCCACTGGCCGACGAATTCATCCCAGACGATGCTGCGGTGGTCGGCCACACCGAGGATGCGGCCGGACACCTCGCACGCCCACACGCCGATGGCGAAGGCCACGACCACGATGCCGAGCCACGCGGGCACGGACAGGTCGCGCAGCAACAACCAGGGGAGCAACGCCACCAGCGATCCGAAGGTGCCTTGCGCCTTGGGTGTCAGGCCGGAACCGAACCCGCACGCCAGCCAGCCGGCGGGCGACGCGAGCAGACGGCGGCGATCCGAGGGATCGAGGACGTATTTCGTGCTCATGCGGCGAAGTGGTTCCAGCCCGCCCGCGTGGGCTCGTGCACATGGCCGTGCTCGTCGAGCACGCGCACGCCCGCACCTTCGACGATGCGGCCGATGCGTGCGGCACCGCACCCGAGGCGTGAGAGCGTGGTGCCCACCTCGGCCGCGCGGTCCGCGGGCACGGTGAAACAGAGTTCGTAGTCGTCGCCGCCACCGAGGGCGAAGTCCAGCGCGTCGGCTTCAGCGAAGTGCGTGAGCAACGCGGACGAGCGCGGCAGCATGGCGGCCTCGATATCGGCGCCCACGCCGCTCGCGGCGCAGATGTGCCCCAGGTCGGCAACGAGGCCGTCGGAGACATCGATGCAGGCGGTGGCGATACCACGCAGCGCCTGGCCGGCGGAGACGCGCGGCGTAGGCCGGTTCAACCGCTCCACCAGCGCGCCATAAGGCGAGGGGTCCGGTTCGGCGAGGCAGCGAAGTCCCGCCGCGGCGTCGCCGAGCGTGCCGGTGACCATCACTATGTCGCCTACCCTGGCGCCGGAGCGCAGCAACGCCTCGCCCGGCGCAGAGAATCCGTGCACCACCACGGTCACGGTCAGCGGGCCGCGCGTGGTGTCGCCGCCGATCAATGCGAGGCGGTAGGGTGTGGCGAGTTCGGCGAAGCCGCGCGCCAACCCGTCGAAGAATGATTCGTCGCCGTCCGGCGTGGTGAGCGCAAGCAGCGCCCATGCCGGCGTGGCGCCCATGGCCGCGAGGTCGGAAAGATTGACGGCGAGCGCCTTCCAGCCGATATCGGCGGGGGCGGTACCCACCGGAAAATGCACGCCTTCCACGAGCGTATCGACGGCGATGGCGAGTTCGCGGCCAGCCGGTACGGCGACGACGGCGGCGTCGTCGCCGATGCCTTCGACGACGTCGTCACGGTTCGCTTCAGTGTGCCGGCGGATCCGTTCGATCAGATCGAATTCCATGCGTTTCCCTTCGGAAGAGAGAGCCATGGCCCAGGGAAGCGGGTTTTCCTCAGGATCGCTTTTCGGCCGTACGCCAATGTGTCGCGAGTTTGTCGAGAACGCCGTTCACATAGCTGTGCCCATGGTCGGCACCGAACCGCTTCGTGGCTTCCACGGCTTCGTTGATCACCACGCGGTAGGGAACGTCGGGGCGGTATTTCAGTTCGTACGCGCCCATGCGCAGGGCCGCGCGTTCGATGGGATCGATCTGCGCCACTTCGCGATCGACGAAGGGTTTGATGCCGTCGTCGAGTTCCTTCACGTGCTGCTCCACGCCACGCAGGATGTCCTCGAAATACTCGAGGTCGGCCACTTCCATGTCTTGCTCGTGACGGAACTGCTCGATGACGCTGGCCATCTTGCTACCGCCCACCTGCCACGCGTACAGCGCCTGGAGTGCGCGACGGCGCGCGCGCGAGCGCGCGGCCAGGTCGATGCCGTGCGGAGGTGTATTCATCGGTCGAGCTTCGTGTAGAGGTTGGCCATCTCGATGGCGACCATGGCGGCGTCGGCACCCTTGTTGCCGGCCTTGGTGCCCGAGCGCTCGATGGCCTGTTCGATGCTGTCGGTGGTGAGCACGCCGAAGCACACGGGCACGCCGGACGCATACGCGGCCTGGCCGAGGCCCTTGGCGGCTTCGCCGGCCACATAGTCGAAGTGCGGCGTGGAGCCGCGGATGACCGCGCCGAGGCCGATGACGGCGGCGTAGGCGCCGGAACCCGCGACCTTGTGGGCCACCTGCGGGATTTCCCACGCACCCGGCACCCGGATGAGGTCGATCGCGTCCGCGGCGACACCGTGGCGACGCAGCGTGTCGCGCGCGCCTTCCACCAGCGACTCGACGACGAACGCGTTGAAGCGGCTCGCGACGATGGCGAAGCGGCCCTTGGGAGTGGCGAAATCGCCTTCGATGATCTTCATGCTCGGAAAGTCCTGTGGCGGATCGGCCGCCGCGCGGCCGGACATTTTACGGGGTTTTCGGCCGTGGGTGGCCGCTGAAACGAAGGGTGGCGCGGCCGGACGCGACGTCGAGGCGGGCGGGCGCGCCGAAAGGCAGCGTGAACTTCGCCGGCCCGTGTCCGAACGGCAAGCCACGAACAACGGAGATACCCGCGGCCGTGGCGATGCGGTCCAGCGCCACGTCCAGGTCGTAGCCGTTGTCATAGGCCGCCGTGCGGTAGCCGCTGAAGTCGCCGACGAGGAGCGCCTTCTGGACGCCGAGGACGCCGGCATGGAGCAGGTGGTACAGCATGCGTTCCACGCGGTAGGGCGGCTCGGCGACGTCCTCGATAAAGAGCAGGCCGCCTTCGATACGAGGGAAATACTCGGAACCCACCAGGCTGGCGAGCATGGCCAGGTTGCCGCCCCAGAGCGGACCGTCGAGGGCAAGATCTGCCGGACCGTCCGCGCCCCAGCCGGCCTCGCCTTCCTCACTGGCCAACGTGCGCCAGAAGTGTTCCCAGGTGAGCGGGTCGAGTTCCGCGGCGCCGAAATCGGCGCCAAGCATCGGGCCGCCGTACGTCACGATGCCGGCCTTCGCGAGCAGGGCGCACTGCACTGCCGTGAAGTCGCTATGTCCCACCAGGGCCACCGGCGCCCCGCGCAGTCGTGCCCCCAGCCCCTCGTAGTCGAGCATGGGCAGGAGCGGATGCGCCCCGTATCCCCCACGCACCGCCAAGGCGATGTCGGGCAGTGGACGCGCCGGATCGGCCAGGGCATTGATGTCGGCCGCGCGCTGTTCGTCCGTGCCGGCGAAGCGCAACACGCGTCGGTCGAGCACGTCCTTGCCGTCCACGCGATGCCCCGCTTCCTCCAGCCGCGCGATGCCGCGCTGCATGGCTTCGGGAGCGTGCGGATAACCGGAGGGGGCGATCAGGCGGATGTCGTAGCGGGTGGACATGGACGGATTCGCGGGATTCTCGTGACTGGGCATCGGATACGGGCTAACCAGCCTGTTCGACCACTTCGAGACCGAAGCCCGCGATGCCGACGAACTTGCGTGGCGTACCCATCACGCGCAGGCGGGCGACGCCGAGATCGGCCAGGATCTGCGCGCCCAAACCGAGCTGGCGCCACTCCTGGTCATCCTTGGGCGCGGGCATGGGGACCGCGTCTCGTTTGAGCCGGGCCAGCAGCGCCTCGGGCGTGTCGCCGCCGGACAGCACGACGAGCACGCCGCGATCTTCCGCGTCGATACGGCGCAACGCGTCGGTCACGGTCTGTCCGAGGTCGTCGCGCCGCAGGTGCAGCACGTCGGAAAGCGTGTTGCGCACATGCACGCGTGTGAGCACCGGCTCGCCGTTGGCGACGTCGCCGCGCACCAGTGCGAAGTGCAGCCCCTGCCGGATCGCATCACGAAATGCCACGAGGCGATAGCGTCCGAACTCGGTATCGACGTCTTCCTCGTGCACGCGCTCGACGGTTTTCTCCGTCTCCAGGCGATAGCGGATCAAGTCGGCGATGGTGCCGATCTTCAGGCCGTGTTTCGCGGCGAATGTCTCTAGCTCGGGCCGGCGCGCCATCGAGCCGTCATCGTGCAGGATCTCGATCAGCACCGACGCGGGCTCCAGGCCGGCCAGCGCCGCGAGGTCGCAACCGGCCTCCGTGTGTCCCGCGCGGGTGAGCACACCGCCTGGCTGGGCCGTGAGCGGAAACACATGTCCGGGCATGGTGATGTCGCCCGGCCCGGCGTTCTTCGCCACGGCGACCTGGACGGTCCGTGCGCGGTCGTGTGCGGAGATGCCGGTGGTGACGCCCTCGGCGGCCTCGATGGACACGGTGAAGTTCGTGTGGAAGGGCGAATTGTTGTCGCTGACCATCGGCTTCAGCCCGAGCTGGCGCGTACGCTGCTCGGTGAGCGTGAGGCACAGCAGCCCGCGCGCCTCGCGAACCATGAAGTTGACGTCTTCCGGGCGCACCTTCTCGGCGGCCATGACGATGTCGCCTTCGTTCTCGCGGTCCTCGTCGTCGAGGATCACCACCATCCGCCCGTTGCGGAGGTCCTCGAGGATCTCGGGGATCGTATTGAATGCCATGTTCCCTTGTCCTCTCAGGCGAAACCGTGCTGCTTCAGGAACGCCTCGTCGAGGCGCGGGCCGTCGCCGCTGGCAAGAAGGCGTTCGACGTAGCGGGCCACGACGTCCACCTCGATGTTCACGGCGTCGCCGGGTCGGCGCGCCGAGAATGCCGTGTGTTCCACCGTATGCGGGATAAGGTTCACTCCGAAGCGATGGCCGTTGACCTCGTTCACCGTGAGGCTGGTGCCGTCGATGCAGACCGAACCCTTGTGGGCGATGTAACGCGACAGATCGGCCGGCACTTCAAAGGTCCAGCGCAGCGAGCGGCCGTCGGGCACGACGGAAACCACTTTTCCGGTGCCGTCGACATGGCCGGAGACGAGGTGACCGCCGAGGCGGTCGGCGAGACGGAGCGCCTTCTCGAGGTTCACCGGGTCGCCGGGCTTGTGCTTGCCGAGCGTGGTATGGGAAAGCGTTTCGTTGGAGACGTCGGCGGCGAAGCTGGCGGCGTCGAAGGCGATCACGGTGAGGCAGACACCGGAGACGGCGATGCTGTCGCCCAGGGCGACGTCGGCCATGTCGAGGCCGGAGGTGTCGACGGTGAGGCGGACGTCGCCGCCACGGGGTTCGAGCCGTGCGATACGGCCGACCGACTGGATGATGCCGGTGAACATGTCAGTGGCCTCCCTGGCCCGGTGCCGTCCGGAATGTGTTTTTCATGGTCGTTTCCCGCAATGGTGAGCGAAAAACGCCCCAAGGCATGGCATCTCCGCGCCCACTGCGGGAGCGAACGAGTGCCGTCTTCTTTCATCCGGACTGTGACCGTCGGCTCCGGCATCTGACCGGATCTGCTGACCTCCCGGCGTGGCCGGGAGCGCTCGCGGGCTCGTTCCCTCGCGGGAACCCACCGCCGGTGGGGAGTTTCGCCCCGCCCTGAAGACGCTGTGGAAGGCCGGCTCCGAGGAAACCGGTATGCCGAGAATACCATGTGGGAGCCGCTTCAGCGGCGATTGGGGGCTCGCGGCAAGGTTGCCCGCTGCCGCGGATCGCCGGCTTAGCCGGCTCCCACAGGGGAGGCGTCGAGCACCTGGTCCATCACCCAGCTCGTGCGGGCACCGGTGCGTGCGGTGGAGGGGCAGGTGCCCCTGCCCGTCAGCTCGGCCACGATCGTTTCGATGAGGGGTTGCTGGATATGTTCCGGATTGGCGATGTGGATGTCTTCGCGGCGATCGCCGGCTTCCAGGACGATGGGCCCGTCGCCGAAGGTGGCGAATACCAGGCGCCCACGGTCGCCGACGATTTCCACGCGATCCTCGCGCCGGTCCGCGCCGAAGTTCCACAGGCCGGTGCCGAGCACGCCGCTTTCGAAACGGAAGGCCGTCGCCACGGTGTCCTCGGCCGGGTACGCACCCATCTGGTTCGTAGTCATGCCCCGCGCGTCGGCGATGGGCCCGAGGAGGAAATCCAGGATGTCGAGCGTGTGGCAGCCGATGTCGACGAAGATGCCGCCGCCGGAGATGTCGGGACGCACGGTCCAGGGAAGGTGCGCGGGATCCCGGTAGCGATCCTCCAGCGGGTGGTGCAGGAGCACGTTCACGATGCGCGGCGCGCCGATCGCGCCGTCGCCCAGCAGCGTTGCGATGGTGCGGAAGCGCGGCAGCATGCGCCGGTAGTACGCCACGAACACCGGCACGCCCGCGGCCTCACCCGCGGCGACGATGTCGCGGCACTCGTCGTGATCGAGCGCCATGGGCTTCTCGACGTAGACGGGCTTGCCGGCGGCGATGGCCATCAGCGCGTATTCGCGATGGCTGGCAGGCGGCGTGGCGACGTAGACCGCGTCCACTTCAGGGTCGGCGACAAGGGCGGCGGCATCGTCATACCAGCGTGGCACACCGTGGCGCCGTGCGTAGTCGCGGGCTTTCTCGCCATCACGGCGCATCACCGCGACGAGAGAGGAATGCTCGACCTTCGCAAACGCGGGGCCGCTCTTCACTTCGGTGACGGCACCGCAGCCGATGATGCCCCAGCGAACATGGGCAAGCGGCTTTGCAGTCACTGATCCCCCGCCTTGTTGGCTGGGACCGAGGCGGGGCGCAATTGCAGGCGGGTGTCGTCGCCGACCTGGCGACGGTCGACGGTGTGGAGCTTCCAGCGCGAGGCCATGTCGTCCAGCGGCGGGAGGTGCAGCATGGGCCGCGCGCTATCGCCGAGGAGGACCGGCGCGATGTAGACGAGCAGTTCGTCGACGAGGCCGGCCGCGAGCAGGGCCCCGCACAGCGCCGGACCGGCTTCGACATGCACTTCGTTCACGTCGTGCTGCGCCAGCCAGTGCAGTGCGGCGTGCAAGTCGATGCCGCCGTTGTCGTCGCGGCGGATGGCCGCCCGCGGCACGTCGGCGAGATGCGCGGGCACCTGCGCATCCGGCGCGTGCAGCAACACGGTGGGCGCGGCCGGATCGAGCACGTTCGCACCGGCGGGAGTACGCAACGAGGTATCGACGATCGCGCGCAGCGGCGGCACGAAGCGTTCATCGCCGGGCAGGCGTACGGTCAGGTGCGGGTCGTCGGCGAGGACGGTGCCGCTGGCGGAGAGGATCGCCGATGCGCGTGCGCGCCAGCGCTGCACGTCGGCCCGCGCGGCGTCGCCGGTAATCCACTTCGACGACCCGTCGGCCAGCGCGGTACGGCCGTCCAGGCTCATGGCGAGCTTCGCGCGCACCCATGGCCGTCCGCGCTGGATGCGGCTGAAGAATCCGATATTGATCTCGTGCGCGGCATCGCGCAGCAAACCCACCTGCACGCCGATGCCGGCGGCACGCAGCTTTTCGATGCCGGCGCCGGAGACCTTGTCGAAAGGGTCTTCGTGCGCGATCACCACGCGCCCTACCCCGGCGGCGATCAACGCATCCGCGCACGGTGGCGTGCGGCCGAAATGGGCGCACGGCTCCAGCGTGACATAGGCGGTGGCGCCGCGCGCCGATTCGCCGGCCTCGCGCAATGCGAACACTTCGGCATGCGGTTCGCCGGCACGCTGGTGCCAGCCGGTACCGAGCACCGTCTCGCCGCGCGCGATGACGCAACCCACGCGAGGGTTCGGTTGCGTGGTGTAGAGGCCCTTTTCCGCAAGGCGCAACGCGTGCGCCATGTGGACATGGTCCATGGCCGGGAAGAACGGCCGCGACATCAGGGCTTGCGGCCCCGCCTTGCCGCGTCGAGCAAGGGCAGTTGCAGGCCTTCCAGCGACGGCAGGTCGCGTTCCAGCTTTTCGATCTCCTCGCGGAACGCATGCACGTCCTCGAAGCGACGATACACGGACGCGAAGCGCACGTAGGCCACCTGGTCGAGCTTCTTCAGCTCACGCATCACCAGTTCGCCCACCTGACGCGACGGCACCTCGCGCTCGCCACTGCGGCGCAGGTCGTTGATCACGGCGCGGACCGCCGTGTCCACGGCGTCGCTGGCCACCGGGCGCTTCTGCAGCGCGCGTTCGAAACTCACGCGCAGCTTGTGCTCGTCGAACGGCTCCCGACGGTCGCCGGACTTCACGATCGACGGGAGCTTGAGTTCCGCTGTTTCGAAGGTATTGAAGCGTTCGCCGCACTGCGGGCATTCGCGACGGCGGCGCACCGTGCTCCCGTCTTCAGTGAGACGGGAGTCGATGACACGCGTGTCTTCATGCTGGCAGAACGGACAATGCATCTAGTGTCGGCTCAACCGTACACCGGGAACCGGGCGCACTGCGCCGTGACCTTCTCGCGCACCGCGGCGAGCACGGTTTCGTCGGCCGGCGCGTCGAGCACGTCGCAGATCCACTGCGTGAGCTCCACCGTTTCCTTTTCCGTGTAACCGCGGGTGGTGATGGCCGGAGTGCCGACACGCAGGCCCGAGGTGACGAACGGCGAGCGCGGATCGTTCGGCACGGCGTTCTTGTTCACCGTGATGTGCGCCTTGCCGAGCGCGGCTTCCGCGTCCTTGCCCGTGACTTCGCGACCGATCAGGTCGATCAGCATGAGGTGGTTCTCGGTACCGCCGGAGACGATCTTGTAGCCGCGCTCGATGAAGGTCTTCGCCATGGCCTTGGCGTTCTTCACCACCTGCTTCTGGTAATCGGTGAACGACGGCTCCAGCGCTTCCTTGAAGGCCACGGCCTTCGCCGCGATGACATGCATCAGCGGGCCGCCCTGGATGCCGGGGAACACGATGGACTGCAGCTTCTTCTCGAGTTCCTCGCCCAGGCCCTTGGCGACGATGATGCCGCCACGGGGACCGCGCAGGGTCTTGTGCGTGGTGGACGTGACGACATGGGCATGATCGATGGGGCTGGGATACACGCCCGCGGCGACGAGGCCGGCGACATGGGCCATGTCCACGAACAGGTACGCGCCCACCTTGTCGGCGATGGCGCGGAAGCGCGCCCAGTCGAGCACCTGAGAATAGGCCGAGAATCCGGCCACGATCATCTTCGGCTTGTGTTCCAGCGCGAGTTTCTCGATCTCGTCGTAGCTGACGAGGCCGGTGTCCGGATCGATGCCGTACTGCACGGCGTTGAAGATCTTGCCCGAGAGGTTCACCTTCGCGCCGTGGGTCAGGTGGCCGCCGTGCGCCAGGCTCATGCCGAGGATGGTGTCGCCCGGCTGTAGCAGCGCGAAGTACACGGCCTGGTTCGCCTGCGAGCCGGAATGCGGCTGTACGTTGGCGTAGTCGGCGCCGAACAGCTTCTTGAGGCGCGAGATGGCCAGCTTCTCGGCCACGTCCACGTATTCGCAACCGCCGTAGTAGCGCTTGCCCGGATAGCCTTCCGCGTACTTGTTGGTCAGCGTGGAGCCCTGGGCCTCCATGACGCGCGGGCTGGCGTAGTTCTCCGAGGCGATCAGCTCGACGTGATCTTCCTGGCGGCGGGACTCGTCGGCGATGGCCTTGGCGAGTTCGTCGTCGTAGCCGGCGATCGTTGCATCCTTCGGGAACATCTCGACCTCGTGGAGAGCGTGGGGGAAGACGGAAAGTGTAGCGCCCATCGGGGTTTGCAGCCACTCGCGCTCCCTGTCAGCAGGAAAGCGGCGCGCCGGGCGGCCCACCAACGATATCTCCCGGCTTACGTGCCGCCAGGCCCACGACCTACAGAGCCGTCCATTGCCACACGGTAGCGTCGGCACGGGCTGCCCCCGCCCCAACACGAAAGGATTCCCCCTTGACTCTGTCCCGTTCGACCCTCGCCCTCGTCCTGGCGCTCGGCCTGTCTTCCTTCGCTACGCCTCCGGTCCATGCGTCCGATGCGCGTTTGCAGGCTTTCGACGCCCAGGCGGCCGCCGGCCTGCCCCGCGAATTCGCCCTCGCCACCCCCGCTGGGTGGCAACAACACATCACCCTGCTCGAAAAGCTGCAGAGCGAGGTGGAGGTGGACGGGCAACAGGCGGCCATTTTCCTTGCCAGGATCAACGGCCGCCCCGGCACCATCGTGCGCCTTGGCTCGTCCCTCGACATCGCGTTCGACGACGAGGAAGACCTTCCGATGCCCGGGGCCGGCCTTATCGACCGTGAATACGCGCCCCTCCCTCGAGAAATGGTCCGCGGCGCGGGAAGCCTGTTCCATGCCGCCGACACGGCGAGCCCAAAAGAGCTCAACGTATGGGTATTCCTCCACGAAACGTCGAACATATCCGACCCCGCAAAATTCCTGAACCGCTATGTCGACTGGTGGCTCAAGGACATGGAGACGACCGTCAAGCCGGGCGTCCCCGTGCGGGTTTCGCTCCGAACCAAGGCTCCGGGCATCACCGACATGGACTACCACAGCGGAGACAGCGGTAGGCGTATTCAAGACGTCGCCATGCGGGCACCGGCTTATGTGATATCGCAGGGAGGGCAGCCGGGGCCACTCACCAAATTCGTGCTCATCGTCGATGAGCCCGCTGCGAACTGGGAAAAAGGCACGGTCGGCGGCGCCCTCGCAAAGGACGGGGCCGCCATCGCCAGCACCCGGGCTCATCATCACATTTTTGCCCACGAGGTCGGCCACCTCCTCGGCGCCACCCACGAAGAGGCCGAGCGCCGGATCCTGTATGGCTGCATCACGAACATGAAGGACAGCATCTGGGGGTGGACCCCGTGCAGGTACTACTCCAAGGCCAACGACGAGAACATCCGGCAATACGTCCGGGCCCGCAGCGGCCGCTGAGGCGAGGGTTCCCGAGGGAGGGCGGGCCGGAAGATGCCCGAAGGCGAAAACGCTATAATCGGTTGTTTGCTGACCGGCGCAACGGCGCCGTCGCGCCCCCTCCCACGGAGCTTCCATGCAATACATTTACACCATGAACGGGGTGAGCAAGATCGTCCCCCCGAAGCGCCAGATCATCAAGGACATTTCGCTGTCGTTCTTCCCCGGCGCCAAGATCGGCCTGCTCGGCGTCAACGGCGCGGGCAAGTCCACGGTGCTGCGGATCATGGCCGGCGTCGACAAGGACTTTCAAGGCGAAGCCCGCGCCAATCCCGGCACCAAAATCGGCTATCTCGCGCAGGAGCCGGATCTCGATCCGGAGAAGACCGTCCGCGAAGCCGTCGAGGAAGGCGTGTCGGAAGTCCTCGACGCCCAGAAGCGCCTGGACGAGGTCTACGCGGCCTACGCCGAGGAAGGCGCCGATTTCGACGCCCTGGCGAAGGAGCAGGAGCGCCTCGAGGGCATCCTCGCGGCTAACGACGCCCACGCCCTGGAACGCCAGCTGGAAGTGGCGGCCGACGCGCTGCGCCTGCCGCCCTGGGACGCCAAGATCGGTCCGCTGTCGGGTGGCGAGAAGCGCCGCGTGGCGCTGTGCCGCCTGCTGCTGTCCAAGCCCGACATGCTCCTCCTCGACGAGCCCACCAACCATCTCGACGCCGAATCGGTCGACTGGCTGGAAACCTTCCTGCACGACTACCCGGGCACCGTGGTGGCGGTCACCCATGACCGCTACTTCCTCGACAACGCCGCCGAGTGGATCCTCGAACTCGACCGCGGCCGCGGCATCCCCTGGAAGGGCAACTACACCGAGTGGCTGGTGCAGAAGGACGAGCGCCTGAAGCAGGAAGCCCAGCAGGAGAAGTCGCGCCAGAAGGCCATCCAGAAGGAACTGGAATGGGTGCGCTCCGCGGCGAAGGGCCGCCAGTCGAAGGGCAAGGCGCGTCTCAACCGGTTCGAGGAACTCAACTCGGTCGAGTACCAGCGTCGTAACGAAACGAACGAGATCTTCATTCCGCCGGGCGAGCGCCTGGGCCAGGAAGTGATCGAGCTCAAGAACGTCACAAAGTCGTTCGGCGACCGCGTGCTGATCGAAGACCTCTCGTTCAAGATCCCGCCCGGTGCCATCGTCGGCGTGATCGGCCCGAACGGCGCCGGCAAGTCCACGCTCATGAAGATGATCATGGGCAAGGAAACCCCGGACAGCGGCGAGGTGAAGCTCGGCCACACGGTCAAGCTCGCGTACGTCGACCAGTCGCGCGACGCGCTCGATCCGAAGAACAACGTCTGGCAGGAAGTGTCGGGCGGGTCGGACATCCTCACCATCGGCAACTTCGAGATCCAGTCGCGTGCCTATATCGGCCGCTTCAACTTCAAGGGCACCGACCAGCAGAAGATCGTGGGCCAGCTGTCCGGCGGTGAGCGTGGCCGCCTGCACATGGCGAAAACCCTGCTGCAGGGCGGTAACGTGCTGCTGCTCGACGAACCGTCGAACGACCTCGACGTCGAAACGCTGCGCGCGCTCGAAGACGCGCTGCTGGAATTCCCCGGCTGCGCGGTGGTCATCTCGCATGACCGCTGGTTCCTCGACCGCATCGCCACGCACATCATCGCGTTCGAAGGCGATTCGCACGTCGAGTTCTTCCCCGGCAACTACAACGAGTACGAAGCCGACAAGAAGCGCCGCCTGGGCGACGAAGCCGGCCCGAAGCGCGTGAAGTACAAGAAGCTGGTCTAAGAAACCGGCAACCAGCGGGAACGCGCTCTTGTGGGAGCCGCTTCAGCGGCGATGAGTGCTCGCGGCAGCCTTGCCCGCTGCCGCGGGATCGCCGCTGAAGCGGCTCCCACACAATCACCCTGGCCGAGGAACGATACCCATGAACTTCATGACCGCCCTCAAGGACGCCTGGCGCCGCAACGACTCGCTCGTGTGCGTCGGCCTGGACCCGGAACCCGGCCGGTTGCCCGCGGGCCTCACCGGCACCGAGGGCATCTTCAGCTTCTGCCGCGACATCGTCGACGCCACCGCGGACCAGGTCTGCGCATACAAACCGCAGATCGCCCACTTCGCCGCGCAGCGGGCCGAAGGCGTCCTGGAACGGCTGATCGAATATATCCACGACAGGCATCCGGGCATTCCGGTCATCCTCGACGCGAAACGCGGCGACATCGGCTCCACGGCAAAGCACTACGCCAGCGAGGCGTTCGACCGCTACGGCGCCGACGCCGTCACCTTGAACCCCTACCTCGGCCACGACTCCATCGCGCCGTTCCTGGAGCGGGCCGACAAAGGCGTGATCCTCCTCTGCCGCACGTCCAATCCGGGCGGGAAAGACTTCCAGGCGCTCGACTGCGGCGGCCAACCGCTCTACCTCCGCGTCGCGGAAACCATCGCGAGGGAATGGAACGGCAACGGCAATTGCGCCCTGGTCACCGGCGCCACCTGGCCGGAAGAACTGGGGCTCGTACGCGGCGTGGTGGGCGACATGCCGCTGCTGGTTCCCGGTATCGGCGCCCAGGGCGGTGACGTCGCCGCGGTGATGGCGAACGGACGCACATCCGACGGCACCGGCCTCATGATTTCGTCGTCGCGCGCGATCCTTTACGCTGGTTCAGGCTCGGACTTTGCCGAACTGGCACATCGCACGGCCGAGGAAATGAGAAAATTCGTCAATTCGTTCCGCCTTTGATGAGTAAAATCAAAGGCAGTCGCAAATTGGACGAGTTGGCAACTGGAAAAGCGTCACGCTCCCGCTCCGCGCTATCGAACAATACCCGGACAGTAGCGCCCAAGCGTTCGATCGGAGTTGTCATGTCCCCTACTAACCGAGGTTTTTCCCAACGTCTGCATGTCGCGCTGGACATGGCCGGCGTGAAGAAAGGCCGCGGCCGCATCACCCAGTTGGCCGATCTTTTCGACGTCAGCCGGGAAACGGCAAGGAAGTGGCTCAGCGATCTCGGCCTTCCGGAACTGGAACGGCAGATCGACATGGCCGTCCGTTTCGGCGTCAATTTCGAGTGGCTCGCCACCGGCCGCGGCGCACCCAGCGGCGCCACCGGCGTGCGCGAAAGCCCGGCCCTCTACCGCGCCGATTCCCGCGAGCAGCTGCGCCTCGTCGGCCTCGTCAGCCGCATGCCGAAAGAGCGCCGCAAGGCGCTCCTGGTGATCATCGAAGCCCTGGCCGACGCCGAATAACGGTCACTTGTGGGAGCCGGCGCGAGCACCCATCGCCGCTGAAGCGGCTCCCACAGGTCAGTCGTCCGGCACGTCCATGCCGGGAAACAGCACGTCGGTGAAGCCGAAGCGGGTGAAGTCGGTGATGCGCGACGGATACAGGCGGCCGATCAGGTGATCGCATTCGTGCTGTACCACCCGCGCATGGAAGCCTTCGGCGGTCCGGTCGATCGGCAGGCCTTCCGGGTCGACGCCCTGATAGCGGATCAGCGAATAACGGTTCACCGCGCCCCGCAGGCCCGGCACGGAAAGGCAGCCCTCCCAGCCTTCCTCCATGTCCTGGGAAAGCGGCGTGATCACGGGATTGAGCAGGATCGTACGGGGCACCGGCGGCGCGTCGGGATACCGTTCGCTGCTGTCGAAGCCGAAGATCACCAGCTGCAGGTCCACTCCGATCTGCGGCGCGGCCAGGCCGACGCCGCCGGCATCGGCCATCGTGTCGAACATGTCCGCGATGAGGTCGTCGAGTTCGGCCGAGCCGAACATCGCGTCGGGCACGGGTGGGGCGATGCGCAGCAGGCGCTCGTCACCCATTTTCAGGATCTCGCGGATCATGCGCTTTCCGGGGAGTGGGGATACCTCCAGCATGGCGCCGGAGGGCCTCCGGCTCAAGCCTCGTGCGCTGTCGGGCACCCTGTTCCGGCACTCCGCCATTCGACCAATGGCTAATACGTGGAGGCCCTCGTGGTCATTGACCCCCAAGGCGACGGGGACGACCCTTGGGGCATCCGCAGGCGGAGCTCCAACCATGCAAAGCGTCATTCCCAAACCCAGTCCGGCCGGCAAGATCCTCTGGGCCGCCATCGCCATCGTCGGGGCCTGGTGCCTCGGCGTCATCGCCCTGCGACGCGGCGAACCGATCAACGCCATCTGGCTGGTCACCGCCTCCATTGCGGTATTCCTCATCGGCTACCGCTTCTACAGCCGCATGATCGCCACGAAGGTGTTGCAACTCGACCCCTCGCGCGCCACCCCGTCGGTCCTTCGCAACGACGGCCTCGACTACGTGCCCACCGACCGCTGGGTGGTGTTTGGCCACCACTTCGCCGCTATCGCAGGCGCCGGACCGCTCGTCGGCCCCGTGCTTGCGGCGCAGATGGGCTACCTGCCCGGCACGCTCTGGATCCTGGTCGGCGTGGTGTTCGCCGGCGCGGTGCAGGACTTCATGATCCTCGGTCTCTCGCTGCGGCGCGACGGCCGGTCGCTCGGCCACATGCTGCGCGAAGAGCTCGGCGAGGTGCCCGGTGTCATCGCCATGGTGGGCGTCCTCGTCCTCATGATGATCGTGCTGGCCGTGCTGGCGCTGGTCGTCGTGAAGGCGCTTACGCACAGCCCATGGGGCACGTTCACCGTGGCCGCCACGATTCCCATCGCCCTGCTGATGGGCGTGTACCTGCGCTTCATCCGGCCCGGGCGCATCCTCGAAGTGTCGATCATCGGCCTCGTGCTGCTGCTGGCGTCGATCTGGTACGGAAAGACCGTCAACGACACGCCGGCGCTGGCCGCCCTGTTCGACTTCGACGCCAAGGCCCTGGCCTGGCTGCTGATCGGCTACGGCTTCTTCGCCTCGGTGCTTCCCGTGTGGCTGCTGCTCGCGCCGCGCGATTACCTGTCCACCTTCCTCAAGATCGGCACCATCGCCCTTCTCGCCCTGGCGATCTTCCTCGCCGCGCCGACGCTGCAGATGCCCGCGGTCACGAAATTCATCGACGGCACAGGACCGGTGTTCGCCGGCAATCTCTTCCCGTTCCTCTTCATCACCATCGCCTGCGGCGCGGTGTCCGGATGGCATTCCATCATCGCCTCGGGCACTACACCGAAGCTGCTCGCCAACGAGGGCGAGGCGCGGCTGGTCGGCTACGGCGGCATGCTCATGGAAGCCTTCGTGGCCATCATGGCCCTGATCGCGGCGGCGTCGCTGCATCCGGGCGTGTATTTCGCCATGAACTCGCCCGGTGCGCTGGTCGGCACCACGGCCGAGCAGGCCGCGCAGACCATCAGCAGCTGGGGCTTCCTCGTCACCCCGGCGGAACTGACCGATACCGCGCGCAACATCGGCGAAGGCACGATCCTCGGCCGCGCCGGCGGTGCGCCCACCCTGGCGGTGGGCATGGCGCAGCTGCTGCACGGGATCATGCCCGGCGAAGGCATGATGGCGCTCTGGTACCACTACGCCATCCTGTTCGAAGCCCTGTTCATCCTGACCACCGTAGACGCCGGCACTCGCGTGGGCCGCTTCATGATCCAGGAACTGGCGGGCATGGCCTGGGCGCCGTTGAAGCAGACGGAGTCGTGGATCGGCAACATCGTGGCCACCGTGATCTGCGTCGGCCTCTGGGGTTACTTCCTGTACCAAGGCGCCGTCGATCCGCTCGGTGGCATCAATACGTTGTGGCCGCTGTTCGGCATCGCCAACCAGATGCTGGCCGCCATCGCGCTCATGCTGGCGACGGTCGTCACCGTGAAACTGAAGCGCGAGCGCTACGTACTCGTGCCGGCGGTTCCGGCCGCATGGCTGGTGGTGTGCACGCTCACCGCGGGCTGGCAGAAGATCTTCGACGCGAAGATCAGCTTCACCGCGGCGGCGCAGAAGTACGCGGACGCCATGGCTTCGGGCAAGCTGCTCGCGCCGGCGAAGTCGATGGACGAGATGCAACGCATCATCACCAACAATCGCGTGGACATGGCCCTCACGGCGCTGTTCATGCTGCTGGTGCTGACCATGCTGTTTTTCTCGCTCCGCTCCATCGTCCGCGCATGGCGCGCCACCCACCCGACCGCGCACGAGGAACCGTACGTCGCGCTGTCGAGCGTGGCGCAGTAAGGAGCCGACATGGAAACGAACACACAAGCGCCGCGTTCGCTCTGGCAACGGGCGGTACAAACCGCGCGCCTCTGCTGCGGTGTACCCGACTACGACGTCTACGTGAAACACCTGCGGGAACACCACCCGGAACGCCCCGTACCGAGCTACGGGGAGTTCTTCCGCGAACGGCAGGAAGCCCGGTATCGCGGCACAGGCGGGCGCTGTTGTTGAACCGCTGAAGCCCTGTCGCCTCTGCGTTCGCAGGGGCGATGTGCTTTTGGCGATGTCCTGTCTCCGCTAGCGAACTCGTGTTGCGTGTCCGCTTCGTAGGCGCGACCGTAGGTTGAAGGCGGCAGTGTGTTTGTATTCGCACGCCTGCGCCCGTCTGTAGGAACCGCTATAGCGGCGAGACAACCTCGCGACATGCCCCACGGCTCTTTTGTGGGAAGCGCGCTGGCGCGCGAACCATCTCGCCACACCGTCGCGAGCACCCGTTCGCGCCAGCGCGCTTCCCATACTTCCCACAGGGTCCCGTCTATCTTGCGAGGATCGCGCGAGCTTGCCTCGCCGCCATGGCGGCTCCTACAGGGAATGCGGTACTGCCATTTCGTCAGCGGCGGCGGGATTTTCGCATGTTGGCGCGGGAGTCCGCGATCATCGTTTGCATGGCGGCGGCGGCTTCGTTCGGGCGGCGGCGGCGGATGGCTTCATACACTGCGCGATGCTGCGGCAGCGAATACTTGAAGTTCTTCGCCGTGCGCGCCGACATCACGAAGAACGTGGCCAGGGCCGTTTCGATCACCGAGAACAGGGAGCTCAGGAGTTCATTGTTCGTCGCCAGCAACACCGCTTCGTGGAAGCGCAGGTCCGCGGTCGCCCAATCGTCCAGGGTCTGTGCGTCTTCCATCGCCTCCAGCGCCTCGCGGATCGCCTCCAGTTGCTCCGCATCGCGCCGCCGCGCGGCCGCCATGACCGCCGCCGGCTCGACGATGCCGCGCATTTCCACCAGCTTGTCGACGAAGTCGTCCGTGGGCAGCGAGGCACAACGCCAGCCAAGTACGTCCGGGTCCAGGTGGTTCCAATAGCGCGAATCGCGCACTCGCATACCCGTCTTCTGGCGCGTCTCGATCAGGCCCTTTGCCGCGAGCACCTTCAAAGCCTCGCGCAGGACCGTGCGGCTCACCGCCATCTGGCTCGCGAGCTGCGCCTCGCCCGGTAGCGGGTCGCCGGGCTGGAATACGCCGCCGACGATGGATTCGCCCAGGTCTTCCACCACCTGCGTGTGCAGGTTCCGGCCACTCCCTTTCCTCGCCGCCATCGCATCCTCCCCCAGAGACTTCCTCGCCCCATCCTACCCGAGCGCGGCGATGGACATTGACGCGGCGCAACTTGTCAATTGTCCAACAAATATGATCTGGTCCCCAGGGGACCATTCGAAGGGTAGACATCATGAAGAAGATAGGGACGAGCCTCGCGGCCGCCATGCTGCTGGCCATCGGCACCGGCGCCAGCGCCGGGGAGGCCTCGAAGGCCTCGTTCGGCCGCACGCCCGACGGCAAGGAGGTTACGCTGGTCACGCTGACCAACGGTCACGGCATGACCGCGAAGATCCTTTCGCTGGGCGCCGCGCTCTACGCCCTCGACGTGCCCGACCGCAACGGCAAGCCCGGCGACATCGTGCTCGGCTATCCCGACCTCAAGGGCACGTTCGCCAAGCCGCAATACTTCGGCGACACGGTCGGACGCTATGCCAACCGCATCGCCAAGGGGAAGTTCACGCTGGACGGCAAGGCCTATTCGGTGCCCGTGAACGACGGACCCAACTCGCTGCACGGCGGCAAGGTGGGCTTCGACAAGGTCGTGTGGACCGTGGACAAGGTGGAATCCGGTGCGCGTCCGAGCGTCACCCTCACGTACGTGAGTCCGGACGGCGACCAGGGTTATCCCGGCAAGCTCACCACCACGGCCACCTACGCCATCGACGACAAGAACGAACTGACGATCGAATACACCGCCACCACCGACGCACCGACCATCGTCAACATTACCAACCATACGTACTGGAACCTCGCGGGCGAAGGCTCCGGAAGCGTGATGGACCAGCGGCTGATGATCGCCGGCGACGCCTACCTGCCCACCGATGCCACGGCCATTCCCACCGGTGAGGTGCGCAACGTCGCGGGTACCGATTTCGACTTCCGCAAGGCGAAGCCCATCGGACGGGATATCCGCGATGCGAAGGAACAGCAGCTCGTGTTCGGCCGTGGGTACGACCACAACTGGGTCATCTCGCGGAAGGAGGCTGCGCAGCCGCGCGAGGTGGCACGCGTGAGCGATCCGAAGAGCGGCCGCGTGCTGTCGCTATGGTCGGCACAGCCGGGCCTGCAGTTCTATTCCGGCAACTTCCTCGATGGCACCACGTCGGGCAAGGCGGGTGGCGTCTACCGGCAGGGCGACGCGTTCGCGCTCGAACCGCAGCTGTTCCCGGATACACCCAACCAACCGGCTTTCGGTTCGGCCAGGCTGGCACCGGGCCAGACGTACCGGAACCTGATGATCTACAAGTTCTCGGTCGAGAAATAAGCCGGGAGCTGTGGGACCGCTTCAGCGGCGATGGTGCTCGTGGCGAAGTTGCCCGCTTTGGTCACACTTCGTGGTGCAACGCTTCCGCCGGTTTGCGCCGGCGGAAGCGCGGCGCCAGTTCCACCATGTACATCGCGGCGAGTACCAGCGTGCCACCGGCGAGCATGCGTCCGGTGAGCACGTCGACGCCGAGCAGTACCGCGAAGCCCGCCGCGAACACCGGCTCGGTGGTCATGACGATGGCGGCCCGCGTGGCGGGCATGTGCGCCTGCGCCCAGGTCTGCACCAGCATGGCGAGCGCGCCGGCGACGAGCGCCATGTAGAGCACCGCCAGCCAGGCCTTCCCGTCGGGCGGCAGGGCCGGGCCGCCGTGCGGCAGCGTGATCGCCGTGCATACCGCCGCGATGCCCACCATCTGGATGGCGGACATGCCGAAGGCATCGCCGGGTTTCGACCAATGGCCCAGTCCCACGATGTGCAGCGCGTACAGGGCTGCCGATGCCAGCGTCAGCAGCACGCCGGCGTCCACCTCGAAGCCGTTCAACGCGAGCACGCCGAGGCCGAGCGTGGCGAGCAGCACGGCAAGCCAGGTGGTCCACGGCATGCGCTGACGGAACAGCAGCAGCGAGAGGATGGGAGTGATCACCACATACATGCCGGTGACGAAGCCGCTGACGCTGGGCGACGTTCGGGCCAGCCCTTCGGTCTGCAGCCACTGCGCCACGCCGTACAGCACACCAAGGCCCAGGCCGCGCAGCAACTGAGGGCGGCCGAGCCGCAGCAAGGGCAGTGCGAACAAGGCAAGCATGGCGACTGCGGCGATGATGAAGCGCACCGCGAGGAAATCGGCGACCGGCATCCGTCCGACCACGTCCTTGATGAGGGCGAACGTGGAACCCCAGATGGCGGTGACCGCGAGCAGGCCGAGCGTGGCCAGGCCGGCCCCGCGTGTCGTACCGCTCATCGGCGCTTCCGCAGGAGTTGGCCGGGAATCTTCAGGAGGAAGTGCGCCCATATGCCCAGCCACACCGTCATGCGCACCAGCACGTTGCGCGCCGCGGGATCGTGCCGGCGGAACCACAGATACATGCTGCGGTGTTTGTGCCGGCTGACGAAGACAGGACGATGCCGGCTCGAGCCGCCTTTACCATGCAACACACGCACGTCGCCGGCGAGCAGCACCTTGTAACCGGCGTCGCGGGCACGGCGGCAGAGGTCCATGTCCTCGCAGTGCAGGAAAAAGGTTTCGTCGAAACCATGCAGGCGCTCGAACACGTCGCGCGGCATGAGCACGATGGCGCCGGAAACGATCTCCACCTCTTCCGCGCCGTCGGGCATCGGGCCGCGGATATCGATGCCCGCATCGCCGCCACGCCCGAGCTTGGTGGCGAGCGAGCGGCGAAGCAATGGGTCGCGCCGGCGCGACGCGGGATCGGGGTTGCCATCGGCGTCGCAGACCACGGCGCCCACGACACCCGTATGCGCGTCGACGTGCGCCGCCATGCGGCGGATCGTGTCCGTTTCCACGAGGCAGTCGGGATTCAATACGAGCAACCGTGTGCCCCGCGCCTGCGCGGCGCCACGGTTCACGGCGGGGCCGAAACCGAGGTTGGCTCTGTTGTAGACGATGCGCACGCGCTCGTCGTCAGCATAAGCGCGGTCGAGCGCTTCGGGTACGCCGTCGGTGGAACCGTTGTCGACGACGATCACCTCCACCGGCACGTCGCTCGCGAGCGCGTGCTCCACGCATTCGCGCGTGAAGGGGCCGCTGTCCGCGAGGACGATGACGATGCTGGTGAGGGGTGTGTCGTTCATCGCCTCTGGCCGGCTGGGATCAGCCCACCCACACGCGCGCATTGCGGAACATGCGCATCCACGGGGAATCCTCGCCCCACTGCTCCGGATGCCAGCTCAGTTGCGCCGTACGGAACACCCGTTCCGGGTGCGGCATCATGATCGTGACGCGGCCATCTGCGGCGGTGAATGCGGCAAGGCCACCCGGCGAACCGTTCGGGTTCAGCGGATAGCTTTCCGTGGGCTTGCCGCGATTGTCCACGAAACGCGCCGCGGCGTGGCTCTTCGACGGGCTGCACACCAACGGGAAATGCACCCTGCCCTCGCCGTGTGCCACTGCCACCGGAATGCGCGAGCCGGCCATGCCGCGGAAGAAGATGCTGCCCGAGTCGAGGATCTCGAGAGTGGCCACGCGCGCCTCGTACTGTTCCGACTGGTTGCGCAGGAACTGCGGCCAGTGCTTCGCGTCGGGAATGATGTCCTTCAGGCCGGACATCATCTGGCAGCCGTTGCACACGCCGAGGGCGAAACGCGAGCCGTCCTCGAAGAAGCGGGCGAACTGCTCGCGCAGCGCATCGTTGTAGAGGATGGACGTGGCCCAACCGCGGCCCGCGCCGAGCACGTCGCCGTAGGAGAAGCCGCCGCAGGCGGCGAGGCCCACGAAGTCCTTGAGGTGGTGCCTGCCGGACGCGAGGTCGGTCATGTGCACATCGACGGCGTCGAACCCGGCGCGGCTGAAGGCGGCCGCCATCTCCACCTGGCCGTTGACGCCCTGCTCGCGCAGGATCGCCACGCGCGGCCGCACGCCGGTCGCGATGTACGGCGCCGCGACGTCCTCGGTCGGATCGAACACCAGCTTCGGCGAGATGCCCGGATCGGCGTCGTCGAGACGCCACTCGTTTTCCTGGTCGGCGCTGTGCGGATTGTCGCGCAGGCGCTGCATGGCATAGCTGGTTTCGTTCCAGGTGCGGAACAGTTCGGTCCAGTTCCACTTGAACGCCGGCTCGCCGCCGAGGTACAGCTTGATGCCGAGCTTTTCCTTCGGACGGCCCACGTTGTGCGTGAGCCCGGCGAGGTTGTGCTTCACCAGCAGCTGCTCGAACGCCTCGCGATTCGCGGCGGCCACCTGCACGACGGCACCCAGTTCCTCGTTGAACAGGGCGCGCAGCGTCGCATCGGCCCAGCCGTCGAGGCGCAGTTCCAGGCCGCAATGGCCGGCGAACGCCATCTCCAGCAGCGTAACGATGGCACCGCCGTCGGAGCGGTCGTGGTAGGCGAGGAGCAGGCCGGCGCGGTTCGCTTCCTGGATCAGGTCGAACATCGCGCGCAGGCGCTTCGGGTCGTCGAGATCGGGCGGCACGCCACCGCCGCGATTGAAGACCTGGGTGAGTGCGGAACCGCCGAGACGGTCGCGACCGGCACCGAGGTCGATCAGCCAGAGGTCGGTATCGCCCCGGTCGAGCTTCAGCTGCGGCGTGAGTGTGCGGCGTACGTCATCGACGCGGGCGAAGCCGGTGATCACCAGCGACACCGGCGACACCGTCTTCTGCGGCTTGCCGTTCTCGTCCGTCCATACGGTCTGCATGGACAGCGAGTCCTTGCCGACGGGAATGGCGATGTCGAGCGACGGACACAATTCCATGCCGACGGCCTTCACCGCGTCGAACAAGGCGGCGTCTTCACCCGCATGGTTCACCGCGGCCATCCAGTTCGCGGACAGGCGCACTTCGTCGAGCTTCACGGATGCGGCGGCGAGGTTGGTAATGGCCTCGCCCACCGCCATGCGCGCTGCGTCGGCGCTGGAGAGCAGCGCCACGGGGGCGCGTTCGGCCATTGCCATGGCTTCGCCGGTATAGCCTTCGAAGTCGGTCATCGTGACCGCCACGTCGGCCACCGGCACCTGCCACGGACCGACCATGGGATCGCGTGCATTCAGGCCGCCGACCGTGCGGTCGCCGATGGTGATCAGGAAGTTCTTGCTGCCCACCGCGGGCAGGCGCAGCACGCGCATCAGCGCCTCGTCCATGCCGATGCCGGTGAGGTCGGCGACGAGGTCGACGCGCGGCTTCACCCGCTTCGCGTCACGGTGCATGCGCGGCGGCTTGCCGAACAGCACGTCCATGCGCAGGTCGATGACCGTGAGATCGCGGCGCGGATCGCGCACGATGAGGCGGGGTTCTTCGGTGGCGTCGCCGACGACGGCAAACGGGCAGCGCTCGCGGGCGCAGAAGGACTCGAACAGCTCGAGGTCTTCGCTGCCGATGGCGAGCACGTAGCGCTCCTGCGACTCGTTGCTCCACACCTGCATGGGCGAGAGGTTCGGGTCATCCGTCGGGAGCTTCGACAGGTCGATGATGCCGCCGACACCCGCGTCGTTGAGGATCTCGGGGATGGCGTTGGACACGCCGCCCGCGCCGACGTCATGGATGCTGACGATGGGATTGCGATCGCCGCGCGCCCAGCAGGCATCGATGACCTGCTGGCAGCGGCGTTCCATCTCCGGGTTGTCGCGCTGCACGGAAGCGAAGTCGAGTTCCGCGCTGGACGTGCCGGATGCAACCGACGAGGCGGCGCCGCCACCCAGGCCGATCAGCATGGCCGGACCGCCGAGCACGATCACCTTGTCGCCGGGACGAACCTTGCGCTTCTGCACGTGCTCGGGACGGATGGCGGCGAGGCCGCCGGCGATCATGATCGGCTTGTCGTAGCCGCGACGCACGCCCTTGTCGCCGCTTTCCTGCTCGAACGTGCGGAAATAACCGCCGAGCGCCGGACGGCCGAATTCGTTGTTGAACGCGGCGGCACCGAGCGGACCGTCGCGCATGATCTCGAACGCCGACGCCATGCGCGGCGGGAGCGGACGCTCCTTCTCCCACGGGCGCGGCAGCCCGGGAATGCGCAGGTGCGATACGGAGAAACCGGTGAGGCCGGCCTTCGGCTTGCCACCGCGGCCCGTCGCGCCCTCGTCGCGGATTTCGCCGCCCGCACCGGTGGCGGCGCCCGGCCACGGCGCGATCGCCGTCGGGTGGTTGTGCGTCTCGACCTTGATGGCATACGGCGCGGCTTCGGCCACCGTGCGGAACACGCCGTCGTTCGGGTCCACGAACAGGCGCTTGCCCTCGTAGCCCTCGATGACCGCGGCATTGTCGTGGTACGCGGAGAGCGTGTGCGCGGGCGACTTCTGGTGCGTGTTCTTGATCATGCCGAACAGCGACGATTCCTGCGTGGCACCGTCGAGCGTCCAGGTGGCATTGAATACCTTGTGCCGGCAATGCTCGGAGTTCGCCTGCGCGAACATCATGAGTTCCGCATCGGTGGGCGCGCGGCCCATCTCGGCGTAACGCGTGGCGAGGTAGTCGATCTCGTCGTCCGCCAGCGCCAGGCCGAGTTCGGCGTTGGCGGCGGACAGGGCCGCGCGCGCATCGCCGTCCAGTTCGATGCGTCCGAGCGGGCCGGGTTCACCGGCGAGGAACAGACCCTTCGCCTGCTCCAGCGCATCCAGCGGCGACTGCACCATCGGGTCGCAGAAGGCGGCCATCACGGCGGCATACGCCGGGTGGTCGTCGGCCGGCATGCCGGTGACGCGCCACGCCGTGCCGCGCTCCACGCGCCGCACGTCGAAGCCCGCGCCGTGGAGGATGTCGGTGGCCTTGCTGGACCACGGCGAAATGGTGCCGAGGCGCGGTACGATCCAGAACGTGGCTTCCTCTGGCGTACCGACCTTCGCTTCGAGCACCGCGAGGAGGCGCGCGCGAGCATCGCCTTCGGGCGCGGTGTCGGCGTCGACGAAGTAGGTGAACCAGGCGGCCTGCACGCGCGTACCGTGATGCAGGGCATCCAGGTGGGCGTTCAGTCGTTCGAGGCGAAAAGGCGAGAGGGCGCTCTGCCCGTCGAGTGCGATCATGCGGGGGGAAAGGCGCAGAAGGAAAACGCCTATTCTACATGATGTTGCGCGGCAGCATGGCTGCCCCCTGCAGGGCCTTGCGGGAGAAGGGCCTCATGGGAGAAGGGCCTTGTGGGAGCCGGCTATGCCGGCGATCCCGCGGTAGCGGGCATGCTTGCCGCGGGCAACCCATCTCCGCTGGAGCGGCTCCCACAGGGGTGGCAGCTATCAGCCGCCGCGGCCCACCGTGCCGGCCGGGGCCTGCAGGGCCTGGAGCAGCTGGGCCGGGGTGACGTAGCCGCCGACCACGTCGCCGTTCTCGGTGACGATGGTGGGGGTGCCGTTTACGCCCAGGCGCTCGCCCAGCTCGAAATCGTCCTTCACCGGGTTGGCGCAGGTGGCGGCCTTGGGCGTCGCGCCCTTCATGGCCTCGTTGAAGGCGTTCTTGCGGTCGGCGCTGCACCAGACCGAGACGGCCTTGGTGTAGGACGGGGTGTCGTTGCCCGCCGTGGTCTTGATGCCTTCGCGCGGCCAGAACACGTATTCGACCGCGATGCCCTGCTTGTTGAACTCGTCGATGTGCGCATGCAGCTGGCGGCAGAAGCCGCAATCGACATCAGTGAAGACGGTGACGGTGTGTTTCGGGTTGGCCGGGGCGTAGATGAGCCGCTGCGACGCCGGCACCTTGGCCAGGGCGGCCTTGCGCGTGGCAGCCCAGCTTGCGGCGCTGAGGTCGGTTTTCGCCTTCAGGTCGATCAGGTTGCCGTTGAGCATGTAGCGCCCGTCGGCGCTCACGTAGACCATGCGCCCGGACGCCACCACCTGGTAGAAACCCTCCATGGGCGCCGGCGCAATGCTGTCGACCTTGATGCCCGGGCCGAGGGCTTCGACCGCGTCGCGCACCGCTTTGTCGTTGTCGGCCGCGCAGGCCGTCATGGCGAACGCGCCAGCGAAGACCGCCGGCAGGATTTTCTTCAACATCGGTACCACTCCATATGCCACCGGGGGAAACGGGGAATCGATTGGATCACGATCCCCGCGTTCGGTTCCCTCGATTGTGGCACGCCTCAGCCCCGCGGGTGGTGCTGGGCGTGAAGGCGCTTCAGGCCCTCCTTGGCCACGAGCGTGTAGATCTGGGTGGTGCTGAGGGCGCTGTGCCCCAGCAGCATCTGCAAGGCACGCAGGTCCGCCCCGTGATTGAGCAGGTGCGTGGCGAAGGAATGTCTCAACACGTGGGGCGAGACCCGGTTGGCCGGGATGCCCACCTGCATGGCATAGCGCTTTACCAGGGTCCAGAACATCTGCCGGGTCATGGCATCGCCGCGCCGCGAGAGGAACAGGGCCAACGGCTGTCCGTGGCCTTGGGCCAGCTGCGGACGCGCTTCGCGCAGGTAGGTTTCGACGTGTGCCAGGGCTTCCTCGCCTACGGGCACCAGGCGGTCCTTGCCACCCTTGCCCGTGACGCGCAGGACTCCCTGGCGCGTGTTCAGACCGGCGAGCGGAAGGTCAACCAGTTCCGATACCCGCAGACCCGACGAGTACATCAATTCGAGCATGGCGCGGTCACGCATGCCCAGCGGCGTGCCGACGTCGGGTGCGACGATGAGCGCCTCGATCTCGCGTTCGGCCAGCGCCTTGGGCAGGCTGCGCGGCATACGCGGACGCTGCATGAGCAGGGTCGGGTCCTCGCGCTTGCCTTCGTCGCGGGCGAGTTGCGCGTAGAACCGCCGGAACGCCGATTGGCGACGGGCCATGCTGCGCACCGACACCGGCTGGCTGCCGTGGTACGCGGAAAGATCGTCGCGCCGGGCCGTGGCCAGCGTGCGGCCGCGCGTGGACAACCAGCGCGCCAGTTGCTGCAGGTCGCGCCGGTAGGCTTCGAGCGTGCGATCGGCAAGGCCGTCCTCGGCCCAGATGCGCTCGATGAAGCGCTCGATGAGGCGGGCGTCGTCAGTGCCGGGTTCGGCAGGAATGGCTTCGTTCACTTCGAGAGGACGCGAAAGGACATGGCCGCGACATGTTCTCACGCTTTGCCGCGGACCTTGCGACAATGGCGCGATGCCGAGCCCAGGGAACCCGATGACCGCACCCGCACCCGCATGGCGCCGCCTTGCCGCCATCGTCTACGACGCACTGGCCGTCGTCGCCATCGTGATGGTCGTCGGCCTCCTCGCGCAGTTCGCCACCGGCGGTGCTCTGTTCGACGCCCAGGGCCACCTGCGGGCGTGGTGGTACCAGCCGTTGCAAGGCCTCGTGGTTGGCGCTTACTTCCTCGTTTCGTGGGTGCGGGGAGGACAGACGCTCGGCATGCGGCCGTGGCGAATCCGTGTGACGGATGCCACCGGCATGCCTGTCACATGGCGACGCGGTGCCATCCGCCTGGCCGTGGGAGCGCTGCCGCTCGCGCTGCTGACGCTCTACCCGCTCGTGCCGCTGAAGATCGCGCTGTGGGCACCCGTCGCGGGATGGGCGGTGCTGCTCCTGCCCGCCTTCTTCGACCGCCGCCGCCGCGGACTCCACGACATGGCCGCCGGCACCGAAATCCGCGGCCTGTAGGAGCAACCTGCTCGTGCACGCCTGCCGCTAGTGCGAAAACTGGTCGCTCGCGGGAACCCACGAGCCGGAGTTCGCGGAAGGCACCGGCACGTTGATCTTGATCGAGGCCTCGCAACCGTGCGGTAGCGGACCGCCCGTGACGCGGGCGGTGGCGCACAGCGCCGTGTTGTCCAGCGCGACCGGTGCGGCGGCGACGGTGCTGCTGTTGGCCGGCGGAAGGTTCTCCGCAAGGGGCTTAGCGGGCGCCATGGTCTGCACCGTCGCCAGCGCTTCCTGGCTCGCGGGTTTCGCCTGTACGTCCTCGCTGCAACCGAACGTGAAGAGCGAGATGGCTTCTTTCATCGCGCCGCCCGCGTTGCCCGGGCCGACGGTGCAGTTGAGCCTGACACCACGTGGAAGCGAGATGGTGGGATGCGCCGTCGCCGCCTCCGCGCCGTGGCGAATGGCGGTGTCGACGGACGATTCGCCCTTCGGCGTCCAGGCACCTTCGAAGCGCGTGGCCTTGTAGTCGATGTGCACGCGCGAACCGGATTGCGGCACGAGATTGCCGCGCGGCTTCAATTCCACGTACGCGCCGGCTACCTGCCCGGTCTTGTCGCCCTGCCCTCCCACGACACCGTCGTCGCGCTGCGACGTACCGTTCGCGCCCGTGAGGCGCTGGCCCTCGTCCACGCCATTGCGTGCGCCGGGCGTGCCGGTGTCCGCGGCGGCACCGGGGGTATTCGAGCCGGATGCCTCAGCCGTGGTCTGACCAGGAACGAGCGGCTGAGCAGGCGGCCCCTGCGCCTCGCCGGCGGCGCGTGCCGCTTCCGCCTTCCCCTGTTCAGCCTGCGCCTGCGCGGTGGATTCGCCCGCGGCGATATCGCCGGGTGCCTGCCCGGGCGGCTGCGGCGCGGTGTCCACGCCCGCCACCGGCCGCTGTACGTCGCCCGGCGTGACCGCGGGCGCCTGGACGGCTGGACGCACGTCGGCAGCGACGGGGGCGGACACGGTGGGCTTCGCCGTCGCGTCGGGAAGGGGCACCGCTTCGAGCTCGGCCGTGGCCTCGACAGGAGGCGCACGAACAGGTTCGACCGATACTTTCGGAGGCACGGGGCGCGTATCGAGTGCGAGATCCGGCTTCGGCGCCGTCGGCTCCGGCGCGGTGGCCGGCAGCGGCGTGTCCTGCGGCGTCGGCGGAGCGGACGACGTCTCCACTTCGGGGCGCGGCACGGTGGCGAGCGTCATCGCGGTCGTCGGCACCGGCGCGGTGCGTTCGGCCGTGATCGTCGGCGGCGTGGGCGTGACGGCCATTTGTGCCGCGGGTGTTTCCGGAAGCGCGAGGGACGCCGGCGGCGGCATGGGCGCGGTGCCTTCCGCCTGGGCGCGGCGCACCGGCTCGGGTTGGAAGCGGGGCGGGACGACCGTCGGTTTCGGCGCATCCACGGCCAGGTCGGGCGGCGCAGGCGTCGGCAGCGGCACCTTCTCCAATTCCGGCTGCGGCGGCGGGGCCTTCGGCTGGCTGAGAGGCCGCTCCGCGACCGCGACGACGCTCGGCGGCGGTGCGCTGAGCTTCACGTCGGGCTTCACTTGGGGTGGCTGCGCGGCCGGCACGGCGATGGCGGGAAGGGGTTTGGTCGCGGAGGCCACGGCAGCGGCATGGGAACCGCTGGAGGCGCGGCTGGCCTTCGAGCGCGCGGTATTCCAGCGCGTCTTGGCGACCGGCGCCTTGGACGGCGTGCCGCGTACCGGCGGCACGGGAGGCGGTGGCTTGTCGATGAGGCGCACGAGCAACGCGTTTTCGTCCGGCTGCTCGGGAGGCGGCGGCAATACCTCGTACGCGGGGCCCAGGATCATCCCGAACAGGAAAAGCAGGTGGACCACGATGGTGCCCACCCAGCCGAGGACGCGGAGCAGGCGGTCGCGCGGCTTCTCGCGAAGACGGCGGCGATACACCAGCGCACGCATCGCCGCCTCCCGCGGCGACACGGGCAGCGAGTTCGCGGCGATCTGGCGATCGCTGTCCGGTTGGTACGTCTTGGGCATGGACGGCTAGTGTCCATGCTGCGGCGACCGCGCACAATCGCCGGATGCGGCGAGCGACTACTTGCCCGTGCGCCGCTCGCGTTCCGCGTTCTCCTGGTCCATCGCCTTCAGCGGGATGTCGGACGCGCAGCCCTGCGGCAGCGGCTTGTCCGCACGGAAGGCAGCGATGCATTCGGCCTCGGTGGGCGGCACCGGCTGGCCGGGCAAGTCCTTCACGGCCGGATTCGCCGGCGCCATGTTGAGCCGCACGTCGCCGTCCTTCGCGGCCGCCTTCGAGGGGTCTTCCCCGCCGCAGCCTACCGGAAGCACGAAGAAGACCGTGGCGCATTTCACTCGCACGCCATGCCCGAGGTCGATGGTCTTCTTCACCGTCGTGTTCTCGATGGCGCGACGAAGACCCTTGTTGAGCAGGTTTTCGTCCCGCGGCGCCCAATCCTTTTCGAACCGCGTCTGCGTGTACGTCACCGTGGTCTTGTGCGACATGATCCCGCTGTCGTCGGTGGGCTTGCGCGCCACGAAGTCCGCCTGGGTTTTCCCGTCTCCTCCCTGCTTCGGCATCACGATGCTGCCGTCGGCACCGAACAGCACGGGCTTCTGCGCCGGCGTGTCGGACGACGGCGCGGCCGCGGGCGCGGGAGGCTGCGCTGGCGTTTCGACTGTCTTCCGGGGACGCGGAGGCTCGGGACGCGTGGCCTCGGGCGAGCGAACCTTCGGGGGCTGTCTCTTATACACATCT
>NZ_JBNDHZ010000017.1:0-76869 GCF_056755355.1 Luteibacter sp. HAY1-4A | reverse complement strand
GGTGCGGTGGCGACGGGCCAGAACAGCGCGGCTTACGGTGCGGGTGCACAAGCGGACGGTCCGGGAAGCGTCGCGGTCGGCGGCAACGCCGTGGACGAAGACGGCAATCCGCTGATCACCAACGGTGGCGTGCCGGTGGATACGAGTGCGACCAGCGCGGGTGTCGGCGGCACGGCGGTAGGTGCGAGCGCGAACGCCAGCGGCTTCGCCGCGACGGCCACGGGCGTGGGCGCCTATGCATCCGGTGCGCAATCGGCGGCTGTGGGCGCGGTGGCCAATGCTCTCGGCGACCTGTCCACGGCGGTAGGTACGCAGTCGCTGGCCAACGGCGTGCAATCGACGGCGGCCGGCGCGGGTGCGGCGGCGTACAGCGACGGCTCGACCGCGCTAGGCACGGCATCGAGTGCGTCGGGTGTGGCCAGTGTGGCCGTAGGTGCCGGTGCGGAGACGGGCTTCGGTTTACTCGGTCTGGAAAGTGCGAATGCGGTGGCTCTGGGCGCGGGCAGCTGGGCGTTGGGCGACAACTCCACAGCCTTGGGCGCGGGTGCCCAGGCGCTGGCTGACAACGCGGTGGCACTTGGCGCGGGTTCCACCGCCGATCGTGCGAACACCGTGTCCGTGGGCGCTGCGGGCGCCGAGCGGCAGATCGCGAACGTGGCGGCCGGTACGGAAAAGACCGATGCGGTGAACAAGGGTCAGCTGGACACCCTGGCCGGCAGCGTCAGTTCGGCTGCCCATTACGTGGCTGCCACCGGTGCCAAGGATGGTTCGGACGATGCCTCGGCAACCGGCGAACTGGCCACGGCCACGGGAGCGGGCAGCAGTGCCACGGGTGATCTGTCGACGGCGTCGGGTGCCTTTGCCACGGCAGGCAACGAGTCGGCCACAGCCGTCGGTGCGTTCGCGACCGCCAGCGGCGCGGGATCTACCGCCATCGGCGACAGCGCGAGGGCCCTGGCGGCCAACTCGGTAGCCCTCGGCAGCGGTTCGCTGGCGACGCGGGCGAACACGGTGTCCGTAGGCAGTGCCGGCAACAACCGCCAGATCACGAACGTGGCGGCCGGCACGCAGACCACCGACGCGGTGAACCTGGGTCAGCTGAACACCGCGCTCTCCAGTGCCTTCTCGGGAACCTCGGGCACGGCGGGCAACGCCGTGGCCATGGCCTTGGGCGGCGGAGCGACGATGGGGGCGAACGGACTGGTCGGGCCGGTCTACCGGGTGCAGGGCAGCTCCTACGGATCGGTCGGCGATGCAGTGGGTGCGCTGGACGGCGCGCTGTCGTCGCTCGACACCCGCGTGGGCGCGCTCGAAACCCAGTCGGATGGCGGCCTGAAAGCCAGTTCCACCGTGCAGCGCACGGCGGCACCGTCGATCGCGGCCCGCACTGCGCCGACGCCCGCGGCCACCCCGGAGGTCGCCACGGCCACGGTGACCGCGGCAGCGGTGGCACCGGCACCGGTGGCGAACGGAACGCCCACCGCGGCGGCCGTCGTGCCGATTGCTCCCGCCGCCATCGACGGCGGCGGTGCGCCGATCACCAATGTCGCCGCGGGTACCGCGCCGACGGATGCCGCCAACGTGAGCCAGGTCGACCAGGCCGTCGCCACGGCGAAGACCTATGCCGACCAGGGTGATGCCACCACGTTGCAGAGCGCCAAGGCCTACACCGACCAGAAGTTCGGCGACATGGTCAGCGGCGGTGCCTTCGACGAGTACAAGCGCACGGTCGATCACCGCTTCAGTAACCTCAACGACCGCCTGAACAAGGTGGGTGCCATGGGCGCGGCCATGTCGCAGATGGCCTTCAGCACCCAGGGAGTGAACGGCGACAACCGGCTGGGCGTGGGTGTCGGCGGCTACAAGGGTCAGGGCGCCCTGTCGGTCGGCTACTCGCGCAGCATCACGCCGAATGCGACGGTGACCTTCGGCGCCGCGATCAGCGGTGGCGAGAGTTCCGGCGGCGTCGGTGTAGGCGTGGGCTGGTAATGAGCCCGGCGGCGCCCTACAGGGCGCCGCCAAGTCCTTGAAAGCCGGCGGCAACGCCGGCTTTTCCTTTTTGCGCCACGTCGCGCAACACGAGGCCCGCGGTCGCCGTCGACGCACGGTATGTGCTACCAATAGCGGCCCGCGCGGTCAGGAACGATCGCAGCGGAAAACGCATTCAACGGACCGTGTGGAGAAGGCATGTCTGCAATGACCGAGCACAGGGACATGCTCACCGGCGAACCCGGCGAGGCACAGGTCTGCGCGCACCTGGTCGCGCATGGCCGCCTGAAGGACACCGACCTCGCCCGGGCGCGGCGCCTGCACGACGAAACGCCAGAGGGAACCCTCACCGCCCTGATGGCACGGCTTGGCCTGGTGTCCGAACGCGACCTGGCCGACGCCTGGGCCGATCTCCTTGGCCTGGCGCTGCTGGCCGCCAAGGACGCACCGGAATTGCCCCCGGCCGACGTCGAACTGTCGGTGCGCTTCCTGAAGCAGTACCACGTGGTGCCGGTTCGCGAAGGCGACGACGGCCTGGCCCTGCTGGTGGCCGACCCGGCCGACCCCTACCCATTGCAGGCCGTGCGGCTGGCGACCGGGCGCGAGGTGCAGCTTCGCGTGGGCTTGCGCTCCGAAATCGACGACCTGATCGAAAGGTATTACGGCCAGGGCCGCTCGGCGATGGGCAGCATCGTGGAGAGCCTGGACGGCAACGCCGCGGTGGAAGACGACGTGGAGCACCTGCGCGACCTTGCCTCGGAAGCGCCGGTGATCCGCCTGGTGAACCTGATCCTGCAACGCGCGGTGGAACAGCGCGCTTCCGACGTGCACATCGAGCCGTTCGAGAACCGTCTCAAGGTCCGCTATCGCATCGACGGCGTGCTGCACGAAGTAGAGGCTCCGCCGTCCAGTTCCACGGCGGCCGTCATCTCGCGCGTGAAGATCATGGCGCGGCTCAACATTGCCGAACGCCGCCTGCCGCAGGACGGCCGCATCCAGTTGCGCGTGCAGGGCAAGGAGCTCGACCTCCGCGTGTCCACCGTGCCTACCAGCTTCGGCGAGTCGGTGGTGATGCGTATCCTCGACCGCGAGTCGATAGTCTTCGACTTCGAGTCGTTGGGCTTCACCGACAACTTCCGCGACCGCTTCGTCGAGGTGCTGGACCGGCCGCACGGCATCCTGCTGGTCACCGGCCCTACCGGCTCGGGCAAGACGACCACGCTGTACACGGCGCTCTCCCAGATCAACACGCCGGACGTGAAGATCATCACGGTCGAAGACCCGGTCGAATACCAGATCGAGGGCATCAACCAGATCCAGGTGAAGCCGCAGATCGGGCTGGACTTCGCGGGTGCCCTGCGCTCCATCGTCCGCCAGGATCCGGACGTAATCATGATCGGCGAAATGCGCGACCTGGAAACCTGCCGCATCGCCATCCAGTCGGCGCTCACGGGCCACCTGGTGCTTTCCACGTTGCACACCAACAGCGCGTCCGGTGGTATCACCCGTCTGCTCGACATGGGCGTGGAGGACTACCTCCTGGGATCGACGGTCAACGGCATCCTGGCGCAGCGCCTGGTTCGGCGCCTGGATCCGGAGACGGCGGTTCCGTACGAGGCGCTGCCGGAAGTGATCGAGCAGTTCGAACTGCACAAGTACACCGACGAACGCCCCATCCGCCTCTGGAAGCCCGGGTCGAGCGCCGCCAATCCCACCGGTTACCGCGGCCGTCGCGCGATCATGGAATTCCTGGTGATGAGCGATCCGTTGCGCCGCCTGGTGATGCAGCGCGCCGACGCCGGTGAGATCGAGCGCCAGGCTCGTGCCGAGGGCATGCGCACCATGTATGAAGACGGCCTGGCGAAAGCCGTGGCCGGTATCACCACGATCGAGGAAGTCCTGCGCGTCACGCAGGAATCGTAGGCCCGCGCATGAGCCAGTTCCGTTATCGAGCCATCAGCGCCGCCGGTGAAGTCCTCTCTGGAAGGATGGAAGCCGTATCGGTGGAGGATGTGGTCGCCCGGTTGCACGACCAGGGACACACGCCGCTGGAAGCCGCGCCCGCCGACGGTGAGTCGTCCGGTGCAGGCATCGCCGCGATGTTCCGCAAGGGGCCGTTCACCGGCGACCAGCTCGCGCAATTCACGCACCAGCTGGCGACCCTGCTCGGCGCCGGCCAGCCGCTCGATCGCGCGCTCGGCATCCTGCTCGACCTCCCCGAGGGCGAGCGTGCGAAGAACATGGTGGAGCGCATTCGCGACCGCGTGCGCGGAGGCACCACGTTGTCCACGGCGCTCGACGAGGAAAACGGCGTGTTCCCGCGCCTGTACGTGAGCCTGGTGCGCGCAGGCGAGGCCGGTGGTTCGCTGGACGAGACGCTGCGCCGCCTCGCCGATTACCTCGAGCGTGCGCAGGCCTTGCGCGGCAGCATCATCAACGCACTGATCTATCCGGCTTTCCTCATGGTCGGCGTGCTCGGCTCGCTGGTGCTCCTGCTCGCGTATGTGGTGCCGCAGTTCGTGCCCATCTTCGCCGACATGCAGGTGCCAATACCGCTCATCACCCAGGTGGTTCTCGCCATGGGTACCGCGATAAGCGACTGGTGGTGGGCGATCGTCGTGCTGCTCGCCGTGCTCGTGACGGTGCTTCGCGTGCGCCTGCGCGATCCGGACACGAAGCTCGCGTTCCATGGCCGCCTGCTCACCATGCGCGTCGCCGGTCCGTTGCTCTTGAAGGTGGAGACGGCACGCATCGCGCGCACCCTCGGCACGTTGTTGAAGAACGGCGTGCCCCTGCTTTCTTCCCTCGCCATCGCGCGACAGGTCACCGGTAACCGCGCGCTCGATCTCGCGCTGGAGCAGGCCGCCGATCGCGTGAAAGGCGGTGCCGGACTCGGCAGTGCGCTGGCCCAGACGGAACGCTTCCCGAGGCTCGCGCTGCAGATGATCCAGGTGGGCGAGGAAGCCGGCGCATTGGACACCATGCTGCTCAAAGTGGCGGATACGTTCGACGTCGAGGCCAAGCGGGCCATCGACCGCCTGCTCGCCGCACTGGTGCCTACGCTCACCATCGTCATGACTGTCCTCGTCGCTTTCATCATGGCGGCGATCCTGCTGCCGCTGCTCAGCCTCACCAGCAACATCAACTGATCGAATCCGTTCCAAGGAGCTTCCCCATGCGCGCCATCCGTCCCCTTCGCCATAGCCATGCCCGCGGTTTCACCTTGCTGGAAATGCTGGCCGTCATCGTGTTGATCGGCATCATCGGCGCCATCGTGGTCACCCAGGTCGGCAAGAACGTCGACAAGGGCAAGTACGGTGCCGGCAAGGCCCAGCTCACCACGCTGGGGCAGAAGATCGAGAACTATGCGCTCGACAACGGCACGCCGCCGCACGCCCTGGACGACCTGACCACCAAACCGGCCGATGCCGGGAACTGGCAGGGTCCGTACGCGAAGGAATCGGACCTCAAGGATCCCTGGGGCCATGCCTTCGGTTACCGTTATCCGGGTGAGCACGGCAGCTTCGACCTCGTGTTCTACGGCCAGGACGGCAAGGCCGGTGGCGAAGGCTACGCGGCCGACGTCGGCAACTGGCAGTAAGGACGTCGAGGCAGGAATTCACGGCCATGCGCGCTCGCGGGTTCACGTTGTTCGAGATGCTGGCCGTGATCCTGCTCATCGGGATCGCCGCGGCCGCCGTCTCGATCCCGGTCACCCAGGGACTCGCCAGCGCGCGCGTGAACGCGGCCAGCGGGGAACTTGCCGCCGCATTGCGCTGGACGCGCGCGCAATCCATCGTGCGGGGAAAAACCCTTGCACTGGAAGTGGACACGGCGGCGTCCACCTATAAGGCACCGGGCAAGTCCGACGTACGATTGCCCAAGGACATGCGCGTGTCGATCACCAGCGCACGCGAAGACCAGGCCAACGCGACGACCGGCCGTATCCGCTTCTTTCCCGACGGCAGTTCCACGGGTGGCCGCATCACGCTCAAGCGCGGGCAGCGCGAGTGGCACGTAAATGTGGCATGGCTCACGGGTGCGGTCAGCGTGGTGGATACGAAATGAACACCCCGCGTCGGCAGCAAGGTTTCAGCCTGCTCGAAGTGATCGCCGCCATCGCCGTGCTTGCGATCGCGTTCGCGGCACTGATGCAGGTCGCCGGCAGTTCGCTCAGCCTCACCGCGCGGGCGAACGAGCGCACGCAGGCGGCATTGCGCGCACGCTCGTTGCTCGACGGCGCGTTCGTGATGGAACCGGTGCGGGAAGGCGCCACCGAAGGCCGTTTCGACGATACCTACCGCTGGCGCATGAACGTCAGCCGTTACCAGCCGCCGGGCGATGTGCCCGCGGTGGATGCGCAGGGCGGTGACGATGCCACCGGTGGCGGCATGTATCGGCTGGACCTCGACGTGGTCTGGGGAAGGGATGGTGAAGAGCGTCATGCCCGCTTCTCCACCCTGCGCCTGGCCGGCTCGGGCGGAGGGAACGCGCCGTGAGGCACGCACGCGGTTTCAGCCTGATGGAAGTGCTGGCGGCACTCGCGCTTCTCACGATCGTGCTGCTTGGCGTGTACTCGGGCATCAGCACGGCCACCCGCATCGTGCGCAGCGGAGACACCGCCATCCAGCGCATGGACGAGATACGTTCGGCGCAGAACTTTCTCCGCGCGGAACTCGCCCAGGCGCTTGTCGTGCCGTTCGACCAGACCGACGACGGCGATCCCATCGTCTTTTCCGGCGACGACCACACACTGCGCTTCGTGGCGCCCCTGCCGGGATATCTGTCGCGGCTCGGGCCGCAACTCCAGACGGTCTCCCTTGTCGACGACGGCAGCTCGGGATATCGCCTCGAAGTGCGCCTCGCACTGCTTCCGCCGGACGGCAGCGACCCGCAACCTCTCGGCGAACCCGAGGTGCTGCTGCGCGGCATCCAGAAGGGAACGTTCAACTATCGCGGCATGGACGAGCAGAACCGGCCGGGCGACTGGTCCGAGGCATGGTCCGATGGACGGCGCACGCCCTCGCTGGTGCGCATCGAGCTTCAGGTGGACGGCAATGTCGCCTTCCCGATGCTGGTGGCGCCGGTGCGCATCGATCCGTCGGCGTCGCGCAACGGTTTCAACGCGGGGCGCCTGCCGCGCGGGCCGGTGACCCGATGAGCCCCGTGCGAAATCGGGGCGTAGCGCTCCTCATCGTGTTGTGGGGCTGCACCCTGCTGGCGATCATGTTGGGCGGCTTCGCCGCGCTCGCCCGCACGGAAGGCCTGCAGGCAAGGTACCAGTACGCGCAGACGCGGGCGCACTACGCCGCCGAGGCCGGCGTGATGCGAGCCGTCGAAGGCCTGCAGAGCCGCGACTTCCGCTCGCGCTGGATCGCCGACGGCCGCATCTACGAGTTCGAATTCGACGACGCGAAAGTATCGATCTCCATCGTGGACGAGGACGGCAAGGTGGACCTCAACGCCGCTTCGGGCGATGTACTGGACGGTCTCTTCAAGGCGGCGGGCGTGGCGGACGACAAGGCCCACCGCCTTTCCGCCGCTGTGCAGGACTGGCGGCGGCCGGGCGATGCCGCATCTCCCAACGGCGCGAAGAAGCCGCAGTACGATGCGGCCGGGCTCGGGTACGGGCCGCGCAACGGGCCATTCGCCACGGTCGAGGAAGCACGCATGGTGCTCGGCATGGATGCGACCACCTGGACGGCGGTGGCGCCGGCACTCACCATCTGGTCCGGCCGCGAACGCCCCAATGCCGAACACGCACAACCCCTGGCGCTGGCGGCGATCCCGGGTCTGGGCCGCGCGGGAGCGGACGCGATCCTGGCCAAGCGCGGGCAGGCCGACGGGGCAACGCTTGCGGGCGGTAACGGCGTCACACACACGATACGCGCGGAAGCGATCCTTGACGACGGAACCAGGAGTTCCCTTACATCGACCATCCGATTGCGTGGGATAAGATCGGGTAACCAGCCCTACGCCGTATTGCGTTGGCGCGAAGGAGACGTTGAATGACCACCCTGCAGGACGCCTCGCAATTACAGCTCGACCGCCTGCGCCGTGCTTGGCGCGGCAGCGCGCTGCCCGGCTTCCTGCGCTGGTGGGGCGGCGAGCTGGCGCCGCTGGTGCCGGCTCGCTGGCGGGCGGCGTTCGCGGGCGGCCAGCGCTGGTACGCCATCGAGCGCGTCTCCGATGGCTGGCGCCTGCGCCGCGCCGGTGAGAGCGCCGGCCTCGTGGATATCGCCGACGCCGATCCGGCGGAACATCGGGCGGGCCTGTTGTCGCACGCCTTGGCGGATTCCGACCCGACCGATCGCCGCATCGCACTCGTGTTGCCGGCGTCGCAGGTGTTGCGCCGCCGCCTGGTATTGCCGCTCGCGGCGCGCGACAACCTGCGCCAGGTCGTCGGCTTCGACCTCGACCGGCAGACACCGTTCCGCGCGGAAGACATCCACTACGGTGTTCGCGAGTGGCAGGAGACGGCCGCCGAGGGCCGCTTCGTCGCCGAACTGGCTGCCACGCCGCGCTCTACCCTCGATCCCCTCCTCGACGAACTCGCCGCACTGGGCATTCAACCCGATCGCGTCGATGTCGGCCTGGGCGACGCACTGGCGGGAGTCGACCTCCTGCCGCCGGCGCGCGCGCCGCGTCGTGTCGACCGTCGCCGCCGTCTCAATGCGGCGCTCGCCGCGGCGAGCGTCCTGCTCGTCTTCGCCGCCATGGCCGCCTGGCTGCACAATCGCAACGTGGCGCTGGAGACCATGACCGCCACGGTGGACTCGATGCGCGCCGACGCGCAGCGGGTATCGGCACTGCGCCAGCGCCTGACCGACAGCGCCGGCGCGTCGGGATTCCTCGCCCGCAAGAAGATGGAGACTCCGTCCATTCTCCCCGTGCTGGAGGAACTCACCCATCGACTCCCCGACGATACCTGGCTCGAGCGCTTCACCGTCAATGCCACGGGCCAGCTGGGCTTCCAGGGGCAGAGCCCACAGGCGGCGCGCCTCATCGACGCTTTGAAGGGCGCACGCACCATCGGTGAGCCGAGCTTTCAGGGCACCATCCAGTCCGATCCCACGTCCGGCAAGGAGCGCTTCTACATGCAGGCGAAAGCAGTGATGCCGAAGCAGGAGGTCGCCAGTGCGCATGAAGCCCGCTGAATCCCGCATCGCCGCCTTGCTTCTGCTGCTCGTCGTGTTCGTCGCCGGGTACTTCGTGCTCGTGCACTGGTGGTTCGTGGCGCCCCAGCTCGCCATCGCCGAACAGATGGACGACCTGCGCGACACGCAGCGCCGGTTCGCCGCCGCCATTGCGGAACGGCCGCAGCTGGAGAAGCGCCTGGCCGCGCTGGAACAGGGCCAGACGCGCAGCGACGCCTTCCTGCCCGGCGACGACGCCAACGCCGCCGCGGCCGGGCTCATGCAGCGCATCGTCGACGTCGCCGCGGCGCATCGCGAGGACGGCGCCTGCGACGTAGTGCAGAAGATGCCCGTGCCCAGCCAGGAAAAGGCGGGCGATCCCTACCGCAAGGTCACCGTGAACATCAGCCTGCGCTGCCAGATGCAGCCAATGGCGGCCGTGCTGCACGACATCGAGGAAGAAACGCCCTATCTCTTCATCGAGGACTTCAGCATCTATCGCAATCCCGTGGCCGCCCGCTCGGGTGCGGCCGCGCCCATGGAAGTCCAGTTCACCGTGTCGGGTTACATCCATGCGGCACGCGCGGCGAAGGTGGCGTCGTGAACGCCGCCGGCCAGCGCCGCCTCACTCCTTTGCTCGCGGTCGCGGCCGCCGTGCTCGCCGCGCTCGTCGCGTCCTTTCTCCTGGGCGTGGGGCAGGGCGTGCGCTGGGACGTACCCGGCAAGCCCGAGCCGCTGCCCGCCGCCCGTCCCGTCGCCATGCCCGCGCCCACCGCGCTCGCGCGTTTCGCGGAGGTCTGGCAACGTCCCCTCTTCATGGCCGACCGCAAACCGGCAGCCGTCGCGGACGCGAGCGGCGACACGGGTAACATCGGCGACCTCGAGCTCACGGGCATCATCGTCACGCCGGGTCTCCACATGGCCCTGCTCCGCGACCGCAGCAAGGACAGCACGGTGCGCGTCAAGGAAGGCAGCGCACTGGGCGACGGCCACTGGACACTGGCCTCGCTCACGCCACGCAGCGCCATCTTCGAAAGCGGGGGCGAGCGCCGCGAGCTCACGCTCAAGGTGGCCGCCCCCGACCCGTTGACCACCGGTCCGCAACGACCGGGCGTGCCGCCGATGCCAGGGCAACCGCCGGTACCCCCGCGCCCGCAACCCGCTGGCGATGGTGTGCACGTCGAACGGCAGGCGTCGTCCGGCATCACTGGACCGTCGCTGCCCAAACCGGCGCCGGCATCGACGGCACGATCGCCGCAGCCGCGGCAGGACGACGACGCACTGCAACGGGCCCGCATCGAAGCCTTGAAGCAGGCGGTGCAGCGGCGCCGCATGGAACAGCAGCAGCGACAACAACAGGCCACGGATCTGAAGTAGCGGGCACGAACGCCCTCACGGAAGGAGGAACACATCATGAAACGCGGACAGATCGGCATCGCCGTGCTAACGGCCATGCTGACGGTGGCTTGCACCCCAAAGAACCTGCGGCCCGGCGACGACCTCGAACGCGAAGCGTTGCGGGGGCTCGATCGACCGGTGCCCGCCGCGTTGCCCCTGCCGGGACGCGACGCCGATGGGGCAGCGGATGCCGCGGCGACCGCAAGCGCGGTGAACGACAGGAGTGACGTCAGCCGCGGCAGCGGGCGTTTCATCCGTCCGGCTGCCGCCGAAACTCCCAGGTCGGAGGCGAAAGGCGCGGGCACCGTCACGCTCAACTTCGAGAACCAACCGATCGAGGCCGTGGTGAAAGCCATCCTTGGCGACCTCCTCGATGCGAATTACTCGATCGCTCCAGGCGTGCAGGGCTCCATCTCCTTTTCCACCGCGAAGCCGGTACGCCAGGATGAAGCGTTGCCGATCCTGGAAACCCTGCTCTCGTGGACAGGCAACGCACTCGTGCGCAATCAGGGACGCTACAGCGTGCTGCCCGCCAATCGGGCAGTGCCCGGACACATCGCACCGCGACTCAAGGCCGCCAAGCCAGCGGCAGGCCTGCAGGCACGGCTATTTCCGCTCCGGCACGTGGCTGCGCCGGCAATGGCGAAACTGCTCGAGCCCTTCGTCTCGTCGGGCGCGGTGTTGTTGGCCGATCCCGCGCGAAACGTACTGGTGGTGGCGGGAACGCGCGACGAACTCGCCAACTACCAGGAAACCATCGACACCTTCGACGTCGACTGGATCTCGGGCATGTCGGTCGGTGTCTTCAGCCTTGAGCATGCCTCGGTGGAGGAACTGCTGCCCGCGCTCGAGTCCGTGTTCGGCGAAAAGAGCGGCACGCCCATCGGTGGCTTGTTCCGCTTCATTCCCATCGCCAGGACGAATGCGCTCGTGGTCATCGCCACCCGACCGGACCACATCGACCAGGTTGGCGACTGGGTGGCCCGCATCGACCGCGGTGGCGGCAACGAACCGCGCCTGTTCGTCTACGAGGTGCGCAACCTGCTCGCATCGGACGTGGCGAAATATGTCGGCAACGTGTTCGGCGGCTCCGTGTCGGGGGACACGTCGCCACGTGTGGCCCCGGGCCTTGCCGCGGGCACGCTGGGTGCCGATCAGGGCTTTGGTACCGATAGCCCGGACGAGTCCGGCGGTGATTCGCCGTTGGGGCTCGGCGAGTCGTCGTCGTTCTTCCAGCCACCGCCGTCCTCTGCAGCCAAGGGACGGGGAAGCGATGCCCACACGGGCATCAGCATTACCGCGGTGGATTCGAACAACCAGCTGATGGTCCGCGCCCGGCCTTCACAATGGTCCGAGATCCGCCAGGCCATCGAGCGGCTCGACGCCGTGCCCCTGCAGGTGCAGATCGAGACCCGCATCCTCGAGGTTTCGCTGCGCGACGAGTTCCGCTTCGGCGTGCAGTGGTACCTGGAGGGCCTTGCGGGTGGCAACGGCGGGGTGGCGCAGCCGGGCAATAAGCAACAGTGGTCGCTGGGGGCCGCGCCAGCCATCCTCGAGCGGCCGGACACGTTCTTTTACTCGTTCGTGAACAACGAACTGCAAGTGGCCCTTCGCGCCATGGAGCGCGATTCGAACACCAAGATCCTGTCTGCACCCTCGCTCGTCGTCGTCAACAACCGCAAGGCGCGTATCCAGGTCGGCGACCAGATTCCGGTGACACAGACCTATGTGAATACGGGGCTCGGCGGCAGCAACCAGGTAGGACAGGTGGAGTACAAGGACACCGGCGTCATCCTGGACGTCCGCCCGCGGGTCAATCCGGGCGGCCTGGTCTACCTGGACGTGGCCCAGGAGGTAAGCAGGCCCGACACGGCGCCGGCCGGGCAGAACGTACCGATCGCGAAGCGCAAGCTGACCACGCAGGTGGCCGTGCAGAGCGGACAGACGGTGCTGCTGGGCGGATTGATCCGCGATCTCCGCACGAAAGGGCAGAACGGCGTGCCCGGACTCGCGCGTATTCCACTCCTGGGCGCGCTGTTCCGCGATCGCTCGAACTCGCGTGTCCGTACCGAGTTGCTTGTGCTCATCACGCCCCGGGTGATTTCGAACGGTGCGGATGCGAAGCGCGTGTCCGACGACTATCGCAAGGCCTTCCGCTCGCTCCAGCCATTCGAGACGGCGGCAGGCGCTCCATCGGAGCCACCCGCACCGTCCGCAGTGGAGGGATGACCCCCAGGGCCTATCCGGCTTGCGTACCATAGCGGGGCATGGATCCAGTCTTTCCCATTACCCCGCTGCTTCCCGAGATCGTCGCCTCCCTCGGCGCCTGTCCACGCCTTGTACTCGAGGCGCCTCCCGGCGCCGGCAAGACCACGCAGGTACCCATGGCGCTGTTGCATGCACCGTGGCTCGGCGGCGGCCGCATTGTGATGCTCGAGCCGCGGCGCATCGCGGCGCGCGCTGCGGCTGCCTTCATGGCTCGCCAGCTTGGCGAAGAGGTAGGTGACACCGTCGGCTATCGCATCCGCTTCGAATCGCGGGTGGGCCCGAGCACGCGGATCGAAGTGGTCACCGAGGGCATCCTGGGCCGCATGATCCAGGACGATCCGGCGCTCGAGGGCGTGGGAGCGGTGCTGTTCGACGAATTCCACGAGCGGCACCTCGCCGGGGATCTCGGTGCGGCGCTGGCGCTGGACGTCCAGGCGAGCCTGCGTCCGGATCTTCGCCTGCTGGTGATGTCGGCCACTCTCGACGGTGAGCGCATCGCGCGTTGGCTCGACGCGCCGCGGCTCTCGAGCCCGGGCCGCAGCTACACCGTGCGCGTGGACTATCCACCGGCGCGCGCGCAGGAGTCTGTGGAGCAGCACCTGGTGCGTGCCGTGCACCAGGCCTTGCGCGACATCGACGGCGACGTGCTCGCCTTCCTGCCCGGGCGCCGCGAGATCGAGCGCGCCCGCGGCATGCTCGAGCGCGCCGATGAACACGTCGAGGTGGTTCCGCTGCATGGCGAACTTTCCCTGGCGGAGCAGCAGTTCGCGCTGACTCCCGCCGAGCCCGGCACGCGCCGTGTGGTCCTCGCGACCAACGTGGCCGAATCCAGCGTCACCTTGCCGGGCATTCGCGCGGTCGTCGACACGGGCCTCGCACGCGAGCCGCGCTTCGATCCCTCATCGGGTTTCGCGAGGCTGGAAACGGTGGCCATATCGCAGGCTTCCGCCGACCAGCGCGCCGGGCGCGCGGGCCGTGTCGCCGAAGGCATCGCCTATCGGCTCTGGCCGCAGAGTCGGCGGCTCGAAGCGTCGCGCAGCGCCGAGATCGAGCATACGGAGCTCTCGGGTCTCGCCCTGGAACTGGCCGGGTGGGGCAGCGAGGACTTGCCCTGGCTGGACCGGCCGCCCACAGGTGCGATGGGCCAGGCACGCGACCTGCTGCGCAGACTCGGTGCCATCGACGCCGCGTTCGCCATCACCGCACTCGGACGCGAGATGCTTGCGCTCGGCGCGACACCTCGTCTCGGTGCCGCGGCCTTGCGGGCCCCGGCCACGCACCGCGCACTTGTCGCGGACCTCCTTGCGCTCGTCGAAGCGCGCTCGCCGCTGCGCGGCGAACAAGGACGCACGGACGACTTTCGCCAACGCGTCGCCGCGCTGCACCTGTGGCGCGACGGCGGCGCGCGCGCCGCACGAGCTGGCTCGGCGGATGTCGGTGCGCTGGCGGCGATAGAAAAGGCCGCGTCGGGCTGGCGCCGCCGACTTGGCGTACGTACCGGCGCCAGCGGCGTGCCGCACAGCCACGCCGTGGGCGACCTGCTCGTGCACGCGTTTCCCGATCGCGTGGCGCGTCGCGACGATGCGCAGTCCACCCGTTACCAGCTTGCCAACGGCCGCGGTGCGCGCCTGCACGAGGCAAGCGCGCTGCATGGCGAGCCATGGCTCGTCGTCATCGACCTCCGCTTGGACACGCGCGACAGCCTCATCATCGCGGCGGCGCCGTTCGATCCCGACGTGCTCGAACGCGACCATGCGGAGCGCTTCGTAACCGAACGCGTGGTCCGTTGGGACGAGCAGCGGCAGATTGCCGAAGGTTTCGAGGAGCGTCGTTTCGATGCCCTGGTGATGACGCGTCGCCCCGTGCCGCTGACCGACGAGGACGCCGTGCCGGCACTGCTCGCCGCCGTCCGCGCTCGGGGCCTGCGCGCGTTGCCATGGAGCGAGCAGGCCTCGCGCCTGCGCTCGCGCATCGGCGCTTTGCGTGCATGGCGGCCCGAGTTGGGGCTTCCCGACGTGAGTGACGACGCGCTGCTGCGCGATCTCGACGCGTGGCTGTCGCCGCATCTTTCCGGGAAACGCAGGCTCGAGGCTCTGCACGCCGCCGACCTGTCGCAGGCCCTGACGTCCATGCTCGATTACGACCAGCGCCGTGCATTGGATGCGCATGCGCCGGAAGAACTGAAAGTACCCAGTGGCATGACCCGGCGGCTGGAGTACGGCGCGCGCGACGACGATCCGGGTGCGCCTCCGGTGCTCGCGGTAAAACTGCAGGAACTGTTCGGCCTGGCGGATACGCCTCGCGTGGGCGATGACCGCGTTGCCGTGATGCTGCACCTGCTGTCGCCCGCGGGCCGGCCTATCCAAGTGACCCAGGACCTGGCGGGCTTCTGGGACCGGACGTATCCCGAGGTGAAGAAGGAACTGAAAGGCCGCTACCCGAAACACCCCTGGCCCGACGACCCGTGGACCGCCACGGCGACACATCGCGCCAAACCGCGGGGGACGTGAATCCCCGCGGTGCGCACGGGCTCCCTTCAGCCCAGGGGGCGGACGCGGAAATTGCGGCCCTTGATCTTGCCGGCGCGCAAGCGTTCAAGCGCCTTGTTCGCGAGGTCGCGACGTATCGCCACGTAGGCACGCGTGGCATAGACGTCGATCTTGCCGATGTCCTTGCCGTCGAGTCCGGCGTCGCCCGTCAGTGCGCCAAGGATGTCGCCCGGGCGCATCTTGTCCTTGCGGCCGCCGTCGATCACGAGTGTCTTCATCGGCGCCAGGTTCAACACCTTTCGCCCATCCGCCACCGGTTTGACCGGATAGCGTGCGAGCGGCGCGCCCAGCCGCTCCTCGATCGCACGCAGCTTGTTGAGCTCGCGGGAACCGGCCAGCACGATGGCCACGCCGGTGGCGCCCGCGCGGCCGGTGCGGCCGACGCGATGCGTATGGGTGTCGGGATCGTGCGCCACGTCGTAGCTGACCACCATGGGAAGGTGGGCGATGTCGAGGCCGCGCGCCGCCACGTCCGTGGCCACGAGGATGGTGCAACTGCGATTGGCGAAGCGCACCAGCACTTCGTCGCGGTCTCGCTGTTCCAGGTCGCCGTGCAGGGCGAGCGCGGAGAATCCGCGCCTGTCCAGTTCGGCGGCCACGCTTTCCGTGTCCTTGCGCATGTTGCAGAAGACCAGCACCGCTTCAGGCTTCGCCTGGGTCAGGATGCGTGACAGTACGTCGAGCTTCACCGGCGGTTCCGCCTCCGCGACGCGCTGCTCGATGCTGGTTTCGTCGTGCGTCTCATCCACGGAGACTTCGACGGGATCGTGCTGCATGCGCGCACTGACGGCGCGGATGGCATCGGGATACGTGGCCGAGAAGAGCAATGTCTGGTGATGCTTGGCGATGCGCTTGACGATATCGTCCATGGCTTCCTCGAAGCCCATGTCGAGCATGCGATCTGCCTCGTCGAGCACGAACACCTTGATGCCGCCGCCGTGCAGGCTGCCGCGCTTGAGATGCTCCTGCACGCGGCCCGGCGTGCCGACCACGATATGCGGATCGTGCTCGAGCGACGCGAGCTGCGGGCCGAGCGGCATGCCGCCGCACAGCGTGAGCAGCTTCACGTTCGGGATGTTCACGGCCAGACGGCGGATGGCCTTGGCCACCTGATCGGCGAGTTCGCGGGTGGGGCACAGGACGAGCGCCTGCAGGCGAATCGACTCGACGTCGATCTTCTGCAGCAGGCCGAGAGCGAAAGCGGCGGTCTTTCCGCTTCCGGTGCGGGCTTGCGCGATGACGTCCCGGCCAGCCAGGATGGGCGGCAGGCTCGCCTGCTGGATAGGGGTCATTGTCTCGTAGCCGAGGGAGTCCACGGCGGTGACGAGGGCGGGCAAGAGGCCGATCTGGCTGAAGGAGGTCATGCCGTCATGATCGCATGCGCCGCTTTAATACAGCCACGTGGCGCACGTGTCGCTCGACCGTTCAGCAGCCCGGGGCGGATCCGCCAGGGATATCGCCGCCGGCCGGGGGAGTGCCTTCCCGATCGGAGTTGCGAGGCGAGTTCGATCCCTCCGAGAGCCGGGGAAGGCGGGGAGCCCGTGGCAGGTCAAGCTGGAACGAGCGGCGAGTCCATGACACGCCTTTGAAGGTGCGGCCCATGGCCCGGGGGCTCAGCGATTGCCGGATCTGGGCCTCACGTGCGCCTCGAAGCAGATCGTTGGCCATCATGGGCCGCCCGCTCGTCGTATCCAGGACGAGTGAACCCCTGATTCGCGCTCGCCCCGCATTGACGAGTTCTTCCTGCGTTCTGGATGTAAGTCGGTCGGAGACAGTCGTCATGTGAACGTCCACCCTATAGGCTTCGGCGAAACGCTGTATGGCGTATTTGCAAGACGAACAAGCGGCGGTGCTTACGAAACCGCGCACGCTTCCCCCGCGAGGCAAGGCGTTCGTGACGAGATCCTGTTCTATCGCCCTGATGGCCTTGAACTCGGCGTCGAAAGCACGATTGCGTTCATCGTCGGCAAACGCGTTGAGTATCGAACCTTCGGCAGGAAGGATGCGTGCACGCACGTTTGTCTCATTGAACCCTACGAACAGAGCATTGTCCTCGGCATCGACCGCGACCTCATCTACTAGATCGGGCACGCTCGCCGCAACGTCATCATCATCGATTGACTCATCCACCGAGACCGGTGTCTGCGGTGTACTGGGACGTGTGGGGCCTTCGAAGATCGCTCGAGCGATCGATCCCAGCGGTGGGCCGCCCAAGGCGTGATACACCCTGACCTGCTCGACACCGTTCAGCATGTAGCGATATTCCAGCCGGGCCAGGGGAGCATCGCGCATCGTGGTCTCGAGGGACTCCCATCGAATGGCGCGATAGTTGTCCCGATAACGTGTGTCGATCAGTGTGCGCATTGCGTCGACGTGATACTGGCTTGTCGCTTCGAGTAGCGCGGTGACGTTGCCTTCGTCGAGCGTGACACGGTTGATCGTGACGGTACCGGTGGCGCGCAGCTCCGGAAAGAGCATGGCGAGCATACTTAACGACAGCGCGGTGAAGGGCTTGCTCAAGGATAGGCTCCAGGAATCGTGCACGAGAGGGCGTCGGCGCGTTCCGCGGCGATATCGGCCTCGGTTGCCGTCAGTGTATCCGCGGTGGCCAATTCGTCGGCGACGACGGCTTCCATCACCTCGATGAATGGTGCCAGGTCGATGAGTGCGAGAATGGCGCCGACAAAACCGAATGCTTTTTGCAAGCTGGAATGTTCCACGGACGGTACCCAGGTGGCTTCACGTCGCACTTCGTCGCGATACCACCGATGTACCGCCCGATCGGTCGCCGCCACGAAGCACAAGGGACGGTTGTCGCCGTCCGCACCCGTACCCGCGTCTCGCGCCGGCGCCGAGCCATCTGCGCGACAGGGCGGGGCGGTGAAGTAACCTTGCGCATCGCGATAGGCGGCGGCGACGCGCGCAATGCGGAAAGCGACCGGGAGGTCGCGCGGACCTGATGCGCCGACTTCCCTGTGGATCAGCCGGTGCTGCACGAGCGTGGCGAGGTACTCCAGGTCGTAGTCCGTCACGTCGGCCAGATGCCGTGCAAGCATGAAGCGCTCGAAAACGCCGGCATCCACGCCTACTGCGTTCCAGCGTTCGGGCGGAGTCGCCGTCATCTGTCCGCGCAGGATCTGGACGGCAATGGCATACATTGCCGCCCTGGCCGAATGACGATAGCCGGCCATGTCCAAGGTGTGCCAGAAGATGTCTGCGTCAACGGACGCCTTCGCCGCGTTGGCACCGAGGAAGGCATCGCGGAAGCCCGGGGCCGGCGTGATGTCGATGCCGGGTCGGGCGCGGCCGAGGCCAAGGTCCCTGTATAGCGCGGCCAGGGCATCCTTTTCGCTGACGTCATCGGGCAATTCCGCGAGCACATGGGGCCAGTCGACTTCATTGGTGAAGGCGGGCCGCGCTACTGTCGCTGAATAAGGCGATGCGGGTTCGACAAGCAACCGGTGCATGAACTCTGCATCCGTCGCTGCGAAGGCGCCCCGGGCACCCAACCGGGCCACGCGCTCGCGCTGAAGGCGAGACAGGAGGTCGGTGCTGTCGAGGGATGCCCCTGCGCACATCGGTATCAGAAGGACAGCGAGCGTTGCCAGCGCGCGCCCGCGTTGTCGTGTGGCGGAACACTTCGTCTGGCGCGGATCGTCAAGTGCCATTGCTGCACAGGCCTTCCTGAAGTGCCTCACCTGTTTCCTCACGTTCAATTGCATCGAGTCGACCGGCAATATCCTCCTGTTCAACGTTCGTAGTTTGGGCCTTGCGGCTGAAATGTTGCGTGGCGAACTCCTTGCGCACTCGCTTCAATGCCTTGGACGACTGGTTGCTTTTGGCCAGTACCGGATCGGTCGGCACTATGTCGTCCATCGGCTCGACGAGCGCGAAAATCTTACCGTCGATATCGAACTCGTCCGCGAAGGTGGTGGACGCCAGTTCGCAGGAGTTGCACAGCGCCTTGCTCACGTAACCAACCAGCTTGCCGCCTTTGGTCACTTCGCCCGATGTGATATCCGCTTCGATCTTCCGGAAGACCTTCAGCTCCGCGTCGGCCCGGTGGATGCCGGTCACCTCGCTCGCCTGCACCACCGAACCTTCCTGTGGTAGGTTCGGTGCCCGCACAAGGTCCGGATCATTGGGGTAGTAGACTTCCTCGGCCAGATCGCGGGCGAGGTCTTCGGGAGTTGGCTTGTAGGGGCGGGAGCCGGAATCCGAGCCGGAGGTTTCTCCGGTGGAGACGTCCGGCGTTCCAGCGTTCGCAGCCCTCGAGAAGGTATGTCGGTCATATATGACCTTCATGGCCGGTCCGCTCCGTCCATAGTAGGTACGCGTATATGTCTTGTCGCCCTTCTTGAACGTGTACTCCATGCGCGCGATGGTCGCTCCAGACATGGTTCCCCTGAGCCTGCCGAGGATCTTGCCCTCGGTGGACAGTCCTTCCTTCTTGATCATTTTCAAGTAGGCGTTGGCGAAAGTCTCGGAATGTCCTTGGAGCATGGCGACGATGGCATCGCCGCCCCCAGGAAGGATATCGATATTGCCCGCGTGGACAGTCGCTGTGACTGAGCACAATGCCAGCGTCAGCGTAGCTCGCCGTAGCATCGGAAGTACGAAGTGCATGTTCATCCCTTGATCCTGCAGGTTAGGCTTTCAGCCCGATCGGCGGCGAATTCGGCATCTGCTTCGGCGAGTTCGCCCGACGACGCGAATTCATCGGCTAGCGATGCTTCGATGGGTTCGAGGAAGGCGGCGATATCGGTCAGCGCAAGCACCACGGTTATCAAGGTGAGCAAGCCGCTACTGCTTTCATGTCGATGCTTCGCACGGACCAGGGCTTCGGTTTGGCGGTGCTTTTCACGCCTGTACCACGCGTGGACTCCTCGGTCGGTGGCAGCGATGAAGCAAAGCGGAAAGCTGCTCGGTGTCTTATCGGGATTCCGCGTCGGCTCATTGCCATTGCAGAGGTATGAAATCGCGTAGCCGGCGGCATCTGAGTAGGCGGCGGCGACGCGTGCCACCCGAAAGTGCGCGGGCAGCTGGAGCTTGCCTTTTGCATTGACGCGCAGCTGGTTGTCGGCGATTGCAAGATTCAGGAGATCGTTGAGATACCGGGTTTCGTATTCGGTAACTTTATCCGGGTAGCTCTGCGCGAGGTAGCTCGTCAGCACTTCGGGCTTGATGCCCGCGGCTTCGTAGTCGGCCGGCGCAACCGAATTGACCGCGTCGCGGAGCAATTGCAGGGCGACGGCATAGCCGGCGGCGACGGTCGACCGGCTTCCGTTGAGATCCCAGGCCTTTAAGAAGATGTCGTAGTCGATACCGGCTTTCAGGGCATTGGCTGCGGCTTCCTTGCCTCGATAGCGTTCCGTCGCCAATGTATCGACGGCAACTTCTTCGCCCGGCCTGGCCTTGGTGAGCCCTAGCTGCCACTGCAGGATCTCCAGCGCCGCCTTGCTCTTGTCGGTTGCGTCGATTTGCAAGCCATCGACAAAGTCGGGCCACCATACTTCGTTGAGAATCGACGGCCCGTTGTTGACTCCGCTATACGGCGAGCTGGAGTCTTCCATGAGCATGTCGATGAAGTCGTGCGTACTGTGTGAAAGGGTCTGTGGAACGCCGTGGTTGGCCATCCGATAGCGTACGAGCTCACGATGCACGTCGACGACGTGGGGCTCGGCGAGAAGAGGGGGTGAGACAAGCATGGCCGCAAAGGCCAGCCGGAAAACTGACTTCATGTCGTGGAAGCTCCGTGTTCGCATGCACGCAAGATGCGTGGGCGAATTCTTCCGGAGTCCGGACATTCATTCCATAAGAATGCTCTGACAATCCTGTAAGCAGGGGATGAGTCAGAGTCAGGAATGCCTTACGTTGGCTGCGTCACCCGTTTACCAACGCGTCCGTTCGGGTAACAGCCCAGCCAGTTCCGCCTCGGTCAGGTTACGCCACTGACCTACCTTGAGATGGCCCAGCTTCACGTTGACGATGCGCACGCGCCGCAGCTGCGTAACGCGGTAACCAAAGGCGGCCGCCATGAGGCGGATCTGCCGGTTGAGTCCCTGGGTGAGGATGATGGCGAAGCCGAACTTCGCGATGCGGCGCACCTTGCAGGGCCGCGTCATCTGCCCGTGCACGCGTACGCCGCGCGCCATGCCCGCGAGGAATTCGTCGGTGACCGGTTTGTTGACCGCCACGAGGTATTCCTTCTCGTGGTGGTTTTCCGCGCGGAGGATCTCGTTGACGATGTCGCCGTTGCTCGTCAACAGGATCAGCCCCTCGGAATCCTTGTCGAGGCGTCCGATGGGAAAGATGCGCTGCGGGTGGTCCACGAAGTCGACGATGTTCCCGTCCACGGTGGTGTCCGTGGTGCAGGTGATGCCCACGGGCTTGTTCAGCGCGATGTACACGCCGCGGCTCTTCGCGGGGCTGGCGATCAGCGTGCGCGCGACCACCACTTCGCCATCGACCTTGACGACGTCACCTTCCAGCGCCTTGGCGCCCATGCCGACGACTTCGTCGTTGATGGTGACGCGGCCGGCGACGAGCAGTTCATCGGCCTCACGGCGCGAACAGAGGCCCGCCTCGCTGATGTACTTGTTGACCCGCATGGCCCGGCTACCGGATCAGGAACGCAGGCCGACGCCGCGCGTGAGCAGGCGCAGGGCCACTGCCGCCAGCCCGACCACGAACACCAGCATCACCACGAAGGCGGTGACGATGGGCACGTCGCTTACGCCGAGCACGCCGAAACGGAAGGCGTTCACCATGTAGAGGATGGGATTGGCGAGCGAGATGGTGTGCCAGGGCTCGCCCAGGAGATCCACCGAATAGAACACGCCGCCGAGGTACGTGAGCGGCGTGAGCACGAAGGTGGGCACCAGGGCGATGTCGTCGAACTTCTTGGCGAACACCGCATTGACGAAGCCGGCCAGAGAGAAGACCGACGCGCCGAGCACCACCGAAAGGAAGGTGATGAGCGGATGCGCCACGTGCAGATCGGTGAAGAACAGGGCGATGACGAGTACCAGCGCGCCCACGATCACACCGCGCATGACGGCGCCGGTCACATAGCCGAGCAGGATCACCCAGTTCGGCATGGGCGAAACCAGCATTTCCTCGACGAAGCGGCCGAATTTCGCACCGAAGAACGATGAGGAGATATTGCCGTAGCTGTTCGTGATGATGCTCATCATGACCAGGCCCGGCACGATGTACTGCATGTAGGTGAAGCCATGCATCGTGCCGATGCGGCTGCCGATGAGCTTGCCGAAGATGACGAAGTACAGCGTCATCGTGATGGCCGGCGGGATCAGCGTCTGCGTCCAGATGCGCAGGATGCGCATGATTTCGCGACGGACGATGGTGCCGAGGGCGACGAGGTTGGTGGCGCTGCTCATGCCGCGTTCTCCCGGCCGTGCTCGACCAGCCGGACGAACAGTTCCTCGAGCCGGTTCGCCTTGTTGCGCATGGAAGTGACGGTGACGCCGTGCGACGAGAGTGCCGCGAACAGGGAATTGAGGTCGTGGGCCCGGGACATTTCGGCCTCGATGGTGTGGTCGTCGAGCTTGCGCAGGGTGACGCCCGGCAGGGAGGGCAGGGTATCCGGCACGTTCGACACGTCGAGCACGAAGGTCTCGACGTCGAGCGTGGCGAGGAGGCTGCGCATCGTGGTGTTCTTGACGATGCGGCCCTGGTCGATGATGGCGATGTTGCGGCAGAGCTGCTCGGCTTCCTCGAGGTAATGCGTGGTGAGGATCACCGTGGTGCCGGCGGCATTGATGCCGCTGACGAACTGCCACATGGAACGGCGGATCTCGATGTCGACACCCGCGGTGGGCTCGTCGAGGATCAGCAGCTTTGGCTCGTTCATCATGGCGCGTGCGATCATCAGGCGCCGCTTCATGCCTCCGGAGAGCATGCGCGCCTGATGGTGCGCCTTGTCCCACAGGCGCAGTTCCTTCAGGTACTTCTCGGCGCGCTCCGAGGCTTCCGCGCGACCGATGCCGTAGAAACCGGCCTGGTTCACGCAGATGTCGAAAGGTTTCTCGAACTGGTTGAAGTTGATCTCCTGGGGAACCAGGCCGATCAGGCGCATCGCCTCGCTGCGGTGCTTGTGGATGGACACCCCGAAGACCTCGGCGTCGCCCGAGGAGGCGTTCACGAGGGAGGACAGGATGCCGATGAGGGTGGACTTGCCGGCGCCATTGGGGCCGAGCAGGGCGAAGAAGTCCCCCGGCTGGACGGTGAGGGAGACACCCTTCAGGGCCTCCACGCCGTTTCCGTAGGTCTTCCGTAAATCGTTGACGTGCAAAGCGGGAGTGGTCATGGGCTGCGCCGAAATGACAAGCCGCCTATTATACCGGGCTTTGCCGAGTCGCTTTGTTCCCCGGCGTCAACAGAGACTTTCCATGGCCGAACAGTTCCAGCTCCGCCTCGTCGACAGCTTCATGCTGGCACCGACGGTGCGCCACCTCTCCTTCGAGCGGGCTGACGGCCAGCCGCTGGCCTTCGTCCCTGGCCAGTTCCTCCAGGTGCATTTCCATTACGACGACGGCAAGCCGACCAAGCGCAGCTATTCGGTGGGCACGGTGGGCGACGGAAGCGGTCCGGTGCAGCGGATCGAGATCGCCGTGAGCTACGTGGATGGCGGCGCGGCGACGGCCCTCCTGGGTGGGCTCGAGCAGGGCGGCACGGTCGACGCGAGCGGGCCCTACGGGCGGTTCTGTCTCATGGACGGTGATACGAACAGCCGTTACATCCTCATCGCCACCGGTACGGGCGTCACGCCGTACCGGGCCATGCTCCCGCAGATGGAGGCGCTCATGGCGTCGCGTGGCTGCCGCTTCGTGCTCCTGTATGGCGCACGGAACGAAGGCGAGCTGTTGTATGGGGAGGAATTCGAGGCCTTCGCGCACAAGCACGAGGGGTTCACCTTCCACGCCTGCCTCTCCCGCGGTGCACGCCCCAATCCTCGTCCGCACGACCGCCTGGGCTACGTGCAGGAGATGCTCGCCGAACTGGAGCCGAGCGCCGAGGGCGACATTGCCTACCTCTGCGGCAATCCGAACATGGTCGACGCCGCGTTCTCGGCACTGAAGGACTTCGGTCTGCCGGTACAGCACATCCGCCGCGAGAAATACATTTCCTCCCGTTGACAGACCGCCTGTGGGAGCCGCTTCAGCGGCGGCAGGTGCTTGCCCCTTGCCGCGGGATCGCCGCTGAAGCGGCTCCCACAGGGCTATAATCCGGCCCCATGCACGCTCAAGCCGTCCCGTTACACCTCTCTCCCGAGATGCGGCGTTACGCGGCGCTCGACCAGCGTCTCCTGGCCGCGGCCGGGGCCATTCGCATCCTGCCCACCGTGTCGTGGCCGGCTTCCGTGGAAGAGCGGTTGATCGAGGAATTCAGCGCCGGTCGCGTGTCGATCCCCGACATCCGTTACCGCCCGCCGATGCTCGACCAGACACGGGCCGAGCTGGAGGCCATCGAGGCGGAGGCCGACGAGGACCATCCCATCGCGGAATACCTCCGGCGCACGGCCGAGTCCTGGCGCATCGCCGCAGACATGCTGCACGCAGCCGGCACCGAACGCGTGACGGAAACCTCGGTGCTGCTTTACGGCAAACCGGGGGACGCCATCCCCGGCAGCAACCGCAGCAACCTCGACGCGGCACGCTACTTCGTCGACCTCGCCGACGAGCTGGGCGCGGACCTGGAAACGGAGGATGCCACCGGCAACATTCCCGCTGAGGAACTCCGCCGCGACATGAGCGAGCGGCTGGATGCATTCTTCGCGCCGGGCACCATCTCCGTCCAGGTCGATCCCGAACTGACCGCCAAGGCGGCCGCCGGCGCCACCCGCATCCGCCTGCGCGGCGGTGTGCGCTTCACCGAATACGACCGCCACCAACTCCTGGCCCACGAAGCGTTTGTGCACTCGCTCACGGCGTTGAACGGCCGCGAGCAGCCGGTATTGGCCTCGCTGGCGCGCACGTCACCTCGGGTCACGGCGACACAGGAAGGCCTGGCCGTCTTCGCCGAACTGATGTCCGGTGCCATCGACATTTCCCGGCTGAAGCGCATCAGCCTGCGCATCCTCGCGATCGACATGGCGCTCAACGGCGCCGACTTCGTGGACGTGTTCCGCTATTTCCGCGACTGCGGACAGAACGTGGCCGACAGTTTCCATTCCGCCCAGCGCGTGTTCCGCGGCGTGCCGCTCACAGGGGGCTCGGCTTTCGCGAAGGACAACGTGTACCTCAGCGGTCTGCTGGCGGTGCACACGTTCTTTCGCTGGGCGCTGCGCCAGCGCCGCCTCGACCTGCTGCGCAACCTGTTCGCGGGAAAGCTGGCCCTGCACGACGTGATGAGCCTCGAACCGCACTTCGAAAGCGGCGATATCGCCCTGCCGCGCTACCTCCCGCCGTGGATGCAGCACGTGCACGGACTGGCCGGGAAGCTGGCCTTCTCCCTATTCGTGAACCACATCCACATGGCGGGTGTGGAAGCCGAGGAAATCTCGCTCGGTCTCTGATCGCGCCTGGGGTTCCACGCCGGCCCGTACGCCCACGCATGGGGCGCATCGCAGGTATGCATCGCGCTGATAGGTCGGCATCCGTATTACTGCATGTCGTATTGCCACACAGTACCGGCGGCGGCCAGTTCGCCTGCCGGTGCTACCATGCCGGCTTGCATCGCACGCCCCGGAGGGGCGGCATGCACCCCTTCCGACCCGTTACGTCCCACAGGATCCCATGGCCATTTCCGAGGAACTGAGGCAAGCCGCTCTCGAATACCACCGCCTTCCGCGTCCGGGCAAGATCAAGGTCACGCCCACGACGTCGCTGCTCACGCAGCGCGACCTGTCGTTGGCTTACTCGCCCGGTGTCGCCGCGGCGTGCGATGCGATCGTGGCGGACCCGAAGCAGGCGGCCGAGCTGACCGCGCGATCGAACCTGGTGGCGGTGATCTCGAACGGCACGGCCGTGCTGGGCCTGGGCAACATCGGCGCGCTGGCGGGCAAGCCGGTGATGGAGGGCAAGGGCGTCCTCTTCCAGAAGTTCGCCGGCATCGACGTCTTCGACATCGAGATCGACGAGACCGATCCCGACAAGCTGGTCGACATCATCGCCAGCCTCGAGCCCACGTTCGGCGGCATCAACCTCGAAGACATCAAGGCACCCGAGTGCTTCGTGGTCGAGCGCAAGTTGCGCGAGCGGATGAAGATCCCCGTGTTCCACGACGACCAGCACGGCACCGCGATCATCGTCGGCGCAGCGGTGCTCAACGCACTGCTGGTCACGGGCAAGAAGATCGAGGACGTGAAGCTGGCCACCACCGGCATGGGCGCGGCGGGTATCTCGTGCGTGGACATGCTGGTGACGCTGGGCATGCGCAAGGAAAACATCCTCGCGTTCGACCGCGACGGCGTGCTGCATACCGGCCGCACCGACCTCGATCCCGACAAGCAGCGCTATGCGCGCGATACCGACAAGCGCACCCTGGCGGAGATCGTCGAGGGTGCGGACATCTTCCTGGGTCTGTCGGCCGGCGGCATCCTGAAGCCGGAGATGGTCGCGACGATGGCGGATCGTCCCATCATCTTCGCGCTGGCCAACCCGAACCCCGAGATCCTTCCCGAAGACGCGAAGGCGGTACGTCCGGATTGCATCATGGCGACGGGCCGTTCGGATTATCCGAACCAGGTGAACAACGCGCTGTGCTTCCCGTACCTGTTCCGCGGTGCGCTGGACGTCGGTGCCACGGTGATCAACGAAACGATGAAGGTGGCTTGCGTGCAGGCCATCGCCGAGCTTGCGCGCCGCGAATCGTCCGACGTCAGCGCGCGGGCCTATGGCACGAAGCCGCCGAGCTTCGGTGCCGACTACCTCATCCCCCAGCCGTTCGATCCGCGCTTACTCATCCAGCTTCCGCCGGCGATCGCCCAGGCGGCCATGGATTCGGGGGTGGCCGAGCGCCCGATCACCGATTTCCCCGCGTACATCGAGAAGCTGACCAGCTTCGTCTTCCGCACCGGCCTGCTGATGAAGCCGGTGTTCGATCGCGCGAAAGCCGACCCGAAGCGGGTGGTGTACGCCGAAGGCGAGGAAGAGACCGTCCTGCGCGCCGTGCAGACCGTGGTCGATGAAGGGCTGGCGCGGCCGATCCTCGTCGGGCGGCCGGACGTCATCGAGAAGCGCATCGCGCGGGCGGGCCTGCGGCTGAAGCCCGGCGTGGACTTCGAGATGTGCAACATCCATTCCGATCCGCGCTTCGAGGCGTATTGGAAGCTCTACCACTCCATCATGGAGCGTCGTGGCGTCACCCCAGCCTCGGCGAAGGCGGTGGTGCGTTCGCGTCCCTCGGTGATCGCGGCGCTGATGGTGGAGCGCGGCGAGGCCGACGCGATGATCTGCGGCCTGGTGGGCACGTACCAGAGCAAGCTCGGCTATATCCGCGACATCATCGGGCTCGACGAAGGCGTCACCGAGGCCTCCGCCATGGCCGCCGTGGCCACCGAGAAAGGCACGTTCTTCTTCCTCGACACCTATGTGCAGGAAGACCCCACCGCGGCGGAAATCGCCGAGGCGACGTTGCAGGCCTCCCTCCGCCTGAAGCTGTTCGGCATCCAGCCAAAGATCGCGCTGCTGTCGAACTCCAATTTCGGCAGCCGCGAGACGCGCAACGCCAAGAAGATGCGCGAGGCCCTGAACCTGATCCGGGAGCGGGCGCCGCGCCTGGAGGTGGAGGGCGAGATGCAGGCCGACGTGGCGCTCACCCCGGAACTGCGCGAGCGGATCTTCCCGAACTCGCGGCTGGAGGGTAAGGCCAACGTATTCGTGTTCCCGAACCTGGACGCCGCGAATACCACCTACAACATGATCCGCGTGCTCTGCGACGGCGTGGTGATCGGGCCGATCCTGATGGGCGTGGCCAAGCCGGCCCACATCCTGACCCCTCAGGCCACCGTGCGCCGCGTGGTGAACATGACCTCCGTGGCCTGCGTCGAGGCGCAGATCCGGGCCGGGAAGCCGCGTAACGTCGTAACCGATTGATTTACCTGCGCCAACTGTAGGAGCCGCTATAGCGGCGAGAAGCCAACGCAGCGATGAGGCGTCGCGGCGGATTCCGCTCGCCGCTATAGCGGCTCCTACAGGAAAGCCCGATTTCACACGATCCAATCCCGCCTGGGGAACCTTGCGCTATCATTAAAAGGTTTTCCCGCCACCCCAGCGGCCTCTCTTAGTCCCCATGAGCGCGCGTCACGCGCGAGCGGAGCATCCATGGACCAGATCGACGACATCCTGAACCAGGACCTCGACCCTACCGAAACCCGTGAATGGGTCGAGTCGCTCAACGCCGTCATCAATCACGACGGTACCGAGCGCGCGCATTTCCTGCTCGAGCGCATGGTGGATTCCACGCGTCGCTCGGGCGGCTACCTGCCGTTCGACCCGACCACGGAATACGTGAACACCATTCCGCCGCACATGGAAGCGCGCAGCCCGGGCGATGCCGCGATCGAATGGCGTATCCGCTCGCTGATTCGCTGGAACGCCCTGGCCACCGTCGTGCGCGCCAACCGCAAGCCCGGCGACCTCGGCGGCCACATCTCCAGCTTCGCCTCGTCGGCCACGCTGTACGACGTAGGCTTCAACCATTTCTGGCGCGCGCCCAGCGCCGACCATCCGGGCGACCTGGTATTCCACCAGGGCCATTCGGCGCCCGGCGTGTATGCGCGCTCCTTCCTGGAAGGTCGCCTGAGCGAAGACCAGATGGACCTCTTCCGCATGGAAGTGGCGGGCAAGGGGCGTGGCCTCTCGTCTTATCCGCACCCCTACCTGATGCCGGACTACTGGCAGGTGCCGACCGTCTCCATGGGTCTCGGCCCGATCCAGGCGATCTACCAGGCGCAGTTCTGGAAGTACCTCGAGCACCGCGGCCTGATGCCGAAGACCGATCGCAAGATCTGGTGCTTCATGGGCGACGGCGAGTCGGACGAGCCGGAATCGCTGGGCGCCATTTCGCTGGCGGGCCGCGAAGGCCTCGACAACCTCATCTTCGTCATCAACTGCAACCTGCAGCGCCTCGACGGTCCGGTGCGCGGCAACGGCAAGATCATCCAGGAACTGGAAGGCGTGTTCCGCGGTGCCGGCTGGAACGCGATCAAGCTCGTCTGGGGCAGCTACTGGGATCCGCTTCTCGCGCGCGACACCACCGGCAAGCTGCGCCAGCTGATGATGGAAACCGTGGACGGCGAATACCAGGCATGCAAGGCCTTCGGCGGCGCGTACACGCGCGAGAAGTTCTTCGGCAAGTATCCTGAAACGGCCGCACTGGTCGCCAACATGTCCGACGACGACATCTGGCGCCTCAACCGCGGCGGCCACGACCCGCACAAGGTTTACGCCGCCTACCACGCGGCCGTGAACACCAAGGGCATGCCCACGGTGATCCTCGCCAAGACGGTGAAGGGCTACGGCATGGGCGCCGCGGGCGAATCGCAGAACCCCGCGCACAACCAGAAGAAGATGGACGCCGATGCGGTGCGCGCCTTCCGCGACCGCTTCAACATCCCGGTGCCCGACGACAAGCTGGACGAAGTGCCGTACTACCACCCGGGCAAGGACTCGGAAGAAGTGCAGTACATGCTCGAGCGCCGTCGCGCGCTCGGCGGCTCGCTTCCGCAGCGCCGCCGCAAGGCCGACCAGTCGTTCAAGGCGCCGCCGCTGGAAGCCTTCGAGCAGATCACCAAGGGCACGGGCGATCGCGAGATCTCCACCACCATGGCGCTGGTGCGTGGCATGAACCTGATGCTGCGCGACAAGGAACTCGGTCCGCGCCTGGTGCCCATCGTGGCCGACGAGGCGCGCACCTTCGGTATGGAAGGCATGTTCCGGCAGATCGGCATCTACGCGCCGTTCGGCCAGAAGTATCGTCCGCAGGACGCCGACCAGCTGCTGTACTACCGCGAAGACCAGAAGGGCCAGGTGCTGCAGGAAGGCATCAGCGAAGCCGGCGGCATGAGCGCGTGGATCGCGGCAGGCACCAGCTACAGCATCAGCAACGTGCCGATGCTGCCGTTCTTCATCTACTACTCGATGTTCGGCTTCCAGCGCATCGGCGACCTCTGCTGGGCGGCGGGCGACATGCGTGCGCGCGGCTTCCTCATCGGTGGTACGTCGGGCCGCACCACGCTGAACGGCGAAGGCTTGCAGCACGAAGACGGCCATTCGCACCTGCTGTCCGGCGCGATCCCGAACGTCGTCTCCTACGACCCCACGTTCTCCTACGAACTGGCGGTCATCCTGCAGGACGGCACACGTCGCATGATGCAGGAGCAGGAAGACGTCTACTACTACATCACGGTGATGAACGAGAACTATGCCCACCCGGACCTGCCGAAGGGCAGCGAAGAGGGCATCGTCAAGGGCATGTACCTGTTCAAGGACGGCGGCAAGGCCAAGAAGAACGAGCCGCGCGTGCAGCTCATGGGTTCGGGCACCATCCTGCGCGAAGTCATCGCTGCCGCCGAACTTCTCGAGAAGGATTTCGGCGTCACCTCCGACATCTGGTCGGTGCCGAGCTTCACGGAAGTGCGCCGCGAAGGCTTCGATGCGGAGCGCTGGAACCGCCTGCATCCGGAAGCGCCGCAGCGCGTGCCGTACGTCACCGGGCTCCTGGCGGATCGTCAGGGTCCGGCCATTGCCGCCACGGACTACGTGCGTGAGTTCGCGGACCAGATCCGCGCCTTCATGCCGGATGGCATGCGCTACACGGTGCTGGGCACGGACGGCTTCGGCCGCAGTGATACCCGCGCCAACCTGCGCAGCCACTTCGAAGTGGACCGCTATTGGATCGCCCATGCCGCGCTGGCCGCGCTCGCGAAGGACGGCAAGGTCAATGCCAAGGACGTCAGCCGGGCTATCAAGGAATACAAGCTGGACATGGATAAGCCGAACCCGATGACGGTCTGACCGCAGCGGCATGTAGTATCGCGAAGGCCGGGTATCCGGCCTTCGTCGTTTCCGCATCACGCATCGTCGATGGGCCGGGTGCTATTCCTCCGTATACCACCGATTCCGGACTCCGCCATGCGCCTGATCGCCATCGCCTGCACCGTCGTTGCCCTGGCCGCCTGTGCCACCACGCCGCCCGATCACGGTTCGCGCTCGCGGTTGCTCTACATCGCCGGCAGCAAGGTGCCGTGCAGCAACGGCGTGATGCAGACCGATTGCCTCCAGTACCGCGAGCAGCCCACGGACCCGTGGCAGCCCACGTATGTGCCGGTGGAGGGTTTCGACTGGAAGGCCGGTAACGAATACCTGTTGAAGATCACCGAGGTACACGGCGCGGGCGACACGCCGCAGGATGCGTCGCGCGTGCGCTGGCACGTGGACAAGGTGGTCGAGCAGCATCCGGTGCAGTAGGCAAAAAAAAGGCCGGGATCGCTCCCGGCCCCTACTGCCCTGCGCAGGCAGACAGGTCAATCGTCGTCGCGCAGCGCGTGGCGAATCAGCAGGAAGGTGCCGATGGCAGCCGCGGCGATGCCGATGGTGACGCCCGGATGCCGCTGCACGCGGCGGCGCAGCTTCCGGTACTGATAGGTGGCCTCGTCGGCGAGGTCTTCGGCAAGGTAGCGGATGCGCTGGTCGTTGGCGTTGCGGCCCAGTTTTCCAGTGATGCGGCGGCTGCGGTCGAGAAGGTCGCTACCCACTCCCGCGGCTTCGTCGGCATAGTGACGGACGCGGCCGGAGACCCCGTTGACGGCGCTCTCGACCTGGCGCGCGAACTCGCGGTTTCTGCTCATCGGATGACTCCCTCACGTGTTTGCTACAGGCTGCAAACTTTGCAGTCCATGCCGTGAGGGGGGCGTAAACAGGTCTGGCCCAGTTGAGGCCCGATTCAGCGTGAGGCCTTGGGCACCAGGTCGTAATCGCCGCCGCGTTCCAGTGCGGCGCGGTAGGCGGGCCGCGCATGGATGCGTTCGAGGAACGCGTGCAGGCCGGGCCGCGACGTGTCCAGGGCGGCGCGGCTCGCCGCCGCTTCGAGCGGAAAACTCATCTGGACGTCCGCCGCCGTGAACTCGGCGCCCGCGAACCAGCCCGTCTTGCCGATTTCGCCTTCGAGATAATCGAGGTGGAGCTTCAGTTGGGGATCGACGAACGTCTTCTGTGCCCCGCGCGCGAGCATCCGGGCGATCGGCTTGGCGAAGAAGGGCACGGGCGCGGATTCCATGCGCAGGAAGACCAGCTTGAGCAGCAGGGGCGGCATGGCGGAGCCTTCCGCGTAGTGCATGAAGTACCGGTAGCGCAGCGCTTCGGAGGTGCCGGCAAGGGGCACGAAGCGTCCGTTGCCGTACCGGTCGAGGAGGTATTCGAGGATGGCCGCGGACTCGGCGAGTACATGCTCGCCGTCGACCAGCACGGGCGATTTACCCAGCGGATGGACGTCGCGCAGGCTCTTGGGCGCCAGCATCGTCTTCGGATCGCGCTGGTAGCGCACGATCTCATAGGGGAGGCCCAGCTCCTCCAGCATCCAGAGCACGCGTTGCGAACGGGAGTTGTTCAGGTGATGGACAACAATCATGGAACGGCTCGCGCTGGTGGAGCGGCGAAGGGTAGCAGTTCCCCGGCCCGCGAAAGGCCGGGGAGCCGCCCGTCAGCCCGCGGTGAGCGATTCCTGGAGCTTCTTAGTCTGCTCCGGGAAGGCCTTGCCTTCCGCCGCGACGGTTTCCGCTACGCGCTTGCGCGCTTCGTCGTCGCGATGCAGAGCGCGAAGCGCCTTCACCTGGAACAGAGTGACCGTGATGCGGTTCGCCCCGTACGCCTTCTTCGCGGCGGTATCGAGATACGGCAGCCCTTCCGCCGGCTTGCCGTTCTCGACGAGCCGACGGCCGTACCGATAGTTGTAAACGTAGTCTTCGGGATAGGCGGCGATCAGCTGCTTCTCCAGCGTGTCGAGTTCTTCTCCCGCCTTCGCGCGCACGAGGTAGACACGAAGGTTGTCCGCGAGGTTGCGGTCGCTGCGCAGGTTGCCGTGCAACTTGTCGCGGCTGAGGTCGATGGCCTTGCGCAGTACTGCCTGCTCGCCCTCGTGGTCGTCCAGCGCGGCAGCCAGGTCGGCCGCCGTGAGCACCGCGCTGCGCTGGTCGGCGCAGGCAGGCGATGGGGTGAACACCTGCGAAGCGAGGTACTGCTGGTACGGTGCCTTCTGTGGCGCGAGCAGCCGGCGGCGTTCGTCGGGTTGCCGCGATGCGCTGGCCTCGATCAGGTCGTCGAGCACATAGGGCCGTTCGCAACCGATCTTGCCGTCGAGTACGCGAGTCGCCGCATCGACGATGCCGGCGTCGTCCTTCTTGTCCTTCGCCTGCAACAACAGGAGCCGTTGCTTCGCGAGCGCGACGCGCTTGTCCTTGTCCGAGACGTTCCTGACCATCGGCGGCAGGGAATCGAACCACGCCATGCCCTCGCTGCCCTGGTAGCGCAACTGGTAGGTGTCGAGCACATCGGCAACGGCCGCCATGGAGCCCTTGGCGGCATCGGCTTTCTGCTTCGACAGCCGCGCATCGCCGGACAGGATGCCCGCTACCTCACTGTAGAACGTGGCGCGAGGCCGTTCCGCGAGGATGCGGCCGAGCTCTTCGCCATCGGGACCGACGAGCACATAGGTCGGCAGGAAATGCACGTTCCATTTCTGCATCCATGCCTTGTCGGCGGGCTTGTCGGCGTCGGCTTCGTAGAAAACGACCTTGGCGTTGAGGTCGTTCCATTCCTTGCCGTTGAGCACATGGCTGGCCATGAAGTAGCACGAGTAACACCAGACCGCCTGGAAGTCGACCAGCACAGGCTTCTGCTCGCGCTTACCTTGGGCCAGTGCCGCGTCGAGGCTGGCGGGACCCGGGTGCGCGGCCTGGGCCGTGGCAACGAAGGCGAAAAGCAGGGTGGCGAGCAGTCGCTTCATGGTGGCTTCTTCCCCTTTGGAGGTATAGACGTCCACCTAATAACACGCTTTGGGTGCCCGTGTCAGATCGTGCCGCTGGCGCCTTCCACGGGCTCCGGGTCCGAAACCAGCCCCTGGCGGCGCCGGAGGGACGGAAACCACCACATCCATAGACCGACCACGACGAGGGTGCCGATACCCCCGATCAGGGTCGCATTGACCGCCCCCATGGCCGCGGCCAGCAGGCCCGACTCGAATTCGCCGAGCTGGTTGGAGGTGTTGATGAAGATGGCGTTGACCGCGCTGACACGCCCGCGCATGTCGTCGGGCGTTTCCAGCTGCACCAGCGCGCCGCGGATCACCATGCTCACCATGTCGAACGCACCCAGCGCGAACAGCGCCACGACGGAAACCCACAGTACGTTCGACAGGGCGAATACCAGCGTCGCCACGCCAAAACCCGCCACGGAGGCGAACATGATCGGCCCGACACGCCGCTCCAGCGAATGCCGCGAAAGCCACAGGGACATCAGCAGGGCACCCACGGCAGGTGCCGCGCGCAGCACACCCAGCCCCCACGGTCCCGTATGCAGGATGTCTTTCGCGAAGATGGGCAGCAGCGCGGTGGCGCCGCCGAGCAGCACGGCAAACAGGTCGAGGGAAATGACCCCGAAAACCGCTGGCCGGTGGCGGATGAAATGGATGCCGGCGAACAGGGTCTTGAGCGTGGCGGGCTCCCGACGCGGCGGCAGGTGGTCGTAGGCGAGACGCGCGATCAGCACCAGGGCAACGAGGTATAGAAGCGCAGACACGCCGTATACCGTCGCGGGGCCGGCTACGTAGAGGATGCCACCCAGCGCCGGGCCGGCGATCATGGCCGCCTGTCCCGCCGCCGCATTGGCCGCCATGGCGCGCGGAAGCACGTTCATCGGCACCAGCGCGGGCAGCATGGATTGCAACGCGGGAAATTCGAACGTCTTCGCGAGGCTGACCACGAAGACGAGCGCCAGGATGCCCGTTTCAGTGAGATGGCCGAAGAAGCTGAATGCGGCAAGGAGCGCGATGGCCGCCCATTCGATCGTCTGGCAGACGGCGACGATGCGGCGTCGGTCGAACTGGTCGGCCACGTGGCCCGCGGGCAGGGCGAGCAGTACCGACGGCACGAACTGGACGAGGCCGATGAGGCCCAGGTCGAGCGCGCGGTGGGTGATCTCGTAGACCTGCCAGCCCACGGCGACCGACATCATCTGGAATCCGAAACTGGACGCGTTCTTCGCGAACCAGAATTGCACGAAAGCGCGGTAGCTGAGCAGCGAAACGGCTTCCCGGGGCGAAGACGACATCGGCGATCCTTGGATATGTGCGGCAATTTTACGCCTTGCCCTTGTCGTTTGATCGCCGCCGCCGTATCGGGGAAGCTAGGCGCTTTCCAGCCGGGGTCCGCAAGATCATGCGCCGTATCGCCTCCCTTATCGCCCTCGCCGCGCTCGTCGCCGCCTGCTCATCGCCCCAGGACCAGCAGGCCGCACAGGCTCCCGCTCCGGACAACAGCGCCGAGGAAGCTGCGAAGAAGCTCGAGACCTATCAGCAGCTGCTGAAGCTCCACAACGACGGCCCCGCCGTACAGCTGGGGCACGAGATCGTCGACAAATACCCTGAAACGCCGGCGGCCGCGGAGGTGAAGAAGACCCTTGGCGATCTCGAGGCCACGTACAAGGCGGCCAGTGAGAAGGCCCGCCTCGCGGCCCTGTGGCTCTACCAGACCTCGCCCATGCAGGGCGGCACGCAAAGCACCGCCACCATCCAATCGAGCCGGCCGACGGGCGAGCAGACGGGCGAGCAGACGGTTCGCCTGATCCTGCGCCGGCACACGGCGTGGGGCCAGAGCGTTTTCCTCTATGCCACCACGGGCAAGGGCTTCGTCTGCCAGGGCGACTGCTCGCTGAAGGCCACGTTCGACGGCAAGGCGAAGACCATCAAGGCGTTCCGCCCGCCCACAGGCGAACCGGCGCTGCTGTTCCGCAACGACGCGCAGTTCCTGAAGGACCTGGCGAAAACGAAGCGGCTGACCGTCGACGTGGTGACCGTCAGCCGTGGCGAGACGACGCTGCTGTTCGAAACCGGTGGGTTCGATCCGGAGAAGTGGACGCCGCTGCCGAAGAAGAAGTGAGGCGCCTGGGCCTCAGTGCAGGAACAGCTTCTCCGTAATACGCGTCAGCGGCCATTCCAGCATCGAGTTCACCTTCGGCGGCAGGTCGAGCGGACGCAGCAGCATCTTCACCGTCATTTCGGCGGGGATGTGCCGCTTCAGCAGACCCTCGGCACGCGAGGTGACGCGGCGGAACTCCGCGTCGTCGTGCGCTTTCTCCGGATAGCGCACGTTGAACACGTGGCGCAGGGCGATGTCGCTGTCTTCGTTCTTGATCTCGCGCAGGCGCTTCAGCAGGGTGCGGAACGTGCTGACCCGGCCGATGCCGTCGCGCTCGCGATAGATGCGGAAGTGCTGGTAGAAGTGCTTGTAGTGCCGCACTTCGTCGCTCTTGATGTAATTCGTGAGTTCGCGCAGCACCGGTTCGTCGGTGACGTCGTTCAACGCACGGTAAAGACTGGCCGTGCCGGTCTCGACGACGCAGCGCGCGGCGAGTTCGAGGCCGCGGTTCGGCTCCAGTTCCTCGGACGTACAGACCGAGCCGTAGTGGGCGAAGAAGTTCTTGAATCCGGTGTCCCAGTCGAACTCGGGCCACACGTGGCGAACGTAAGCGGCGAGCGCGCGGCCGTGTTGCAGTTCCTCATGCTCCCAGTGGTCCCGGAGCCAGCCCTGCAACTCGTCGTCGCCGGCGAAGTGGTCCACGAGATTGTGCGTGTACAGGTCGGATCCGCTTTCGACGAAGGACGAGCTGCACAGCAGCAGGAACAGGTCCTCGTTTTCCCTGACCTTCGCGACGTCGATGCGCGACAGGTCCAGTGTTTCGAGCGTCCATGGCAAGGTGGCGGCATAGCTCACTGCTGGCGTTCCCCGGTCTCTTTGTAAGGTCGCCCCCGTGGGCAATGGCAGGATTGTGACAAAGGCGAGGCGTCAGCGCACCACGGTGACAGGAACGTGCGCCTTGGCGAGCACGTCCGTGGAGGTCGAACCGACCAGCCAGCGCGCCAGGGCCCCCCGTTCGGTATGGCCGATCACGATGTGGTCCACCCCGTGCTGGGCCACATAGGAGAGCAGGGCGTCCCCGGGGCTGCCATGGACGAGGTCCACGTCGACCGGCACGCGCGACGCCGGGTTCAGTCCGGCGACCTCGGTGCGCAGGGCGGCCAGCCGCTCCTCGCCGTTGTCGGTCATCATCAGGGCCGAGGTGTCGGCGCCGTTTTCGATCTGGAGCACGGAGACGACGTGCACCCGGGCACCGGCGCAGGCGGCAAGTTCCAGGGCGAAAAGGCAGGCGCGGCGGGCGGTCTCGGATCCGTCGTAGCCGACCAGGATGTGCTTGGGCATGGGGGCGTCCTCTGGCTGGGGATATGGCCATGGTAGGGCGTCGGGCGCGTGCGGCGAAGCGGTTCACGGGCCGTGCACCAATCCGCTGGTCTGCTGAACGGTAGCGATTCCGCTCCGGATTTCTTCACAATCGTGAGTGGAGAATCCGCGTCGTAGTTTCCTGCCACCTATTCCACGGAGAACGAACATGATCAAGCGCATTACGGGTATGGCCGCCCTGGCCCTGGCGGCGGCAGGTTCCTTCGGCATCCAGCCGGCCCAGGCGGCGGAGGCCGCGACGAAGTGCCACATGACCTTCAACACGACGGGCTGGGCGGCCATCTACAAGAAGGCCGACGGCCGCGGCCACGTCCGCTGCGACAACGGCCAGAGCGCCGACGTGATCATCCACGTGCGCGGCGGCGGCTTGACCGCAGGCAAGTTCAGCATCGAAGGCGGCAAGGGCGAGTTCAGTAACGTCAAGGGCATCAGCGAGATCTACGGCGAATATGCCAATGCGGGTGCCAATGCCGGCGTGGTGAAGAGTGCCGAGAGTTCGGTCATGACCAAGGGCGAAGTCTCCTTGGCGGTCACCGGTACCGGCCGCGGCTTCAACCTCGGCGTGGACCTCAGCAAGTTCGAGATCGAGCGCCTCGGCAAGTAAGCAGCGAGCGAGGGACGATCGAGGGCGCCCCGCCGGGCGCCCTCTTTATTTTGCGCCAGCGCAACCTGTCGGCGACCGGGCTACACTCACGTCGATCCCACCCCACCCCGAGGTTCCACCCATGCGTCGCCTCCTGACCTTCCTCGCGTTGTGCATCGTGACCGCCACCGCCTGGGCCGCCGCGCCCGCCGTGGGCGACAAGGCACCCGATTTCCGCCTGCAGGACCAGAAGGGCGATTGGCACACGCTGGAAACCCACAAGGGCAAGTGGCTGGTTCTCTACTTCTATCCGAAGGACTTCACGGCCGGCTGCACCACCGAGGTCTGCACCTACCGCGACGACACCGCGAAGCTGCACAAGGCCGGTGCGGTCGTCCTGGGCGTGAGCCTGGACGACGTCAAGTCGCACAAGGAATTCGCCGAGAAATACCATGTGCCGTTCCCGCTGCTTTCGGACGCGGACAGCGCCGTGGCCGTGAAGTACGACGTGCTCACCACCACGCCCACGGGCCAGAAGTACGCCCGTCGCGAAACCTTCCTCATCGATCCGGCCGGCAAGATCGTCAAGATCTACAAGGACGTGGACCCCGAGAAGAACTCGGGCCAGGTGCTTGCTGACATCGCCGAGCTCAAGAAGGCGGGCGCCTGATCGTGTTCGGTGCCGCCCGGGGCGTGAAGCGCCCACGTCCCTTCGCGCCGTGGCGCATCGTGGTGTGGCTCGTGATGCTGCTGGCCGCCGTCGGCCTCGTCATCAACACCTATGCATCGGTGATCCTCGCGAAGGCCGTCGGCGCGGTGAGCGCGGAGGCCATCGCCGCCGGCGCAGGCGATCCGCGCGTCGGCATGATGTGGTCGCTGGCCTACGCGCTGGCGGCCTTCGTCGTCGTTGCCATTGCGCTTGGTACCCTGCGCTGGCGGGACTGGGGCCGGCGGGCCATGCGCGTTGTCGCCCTCGTGCTGCTCGTCTGGTCGGCATACACGGCCTGGGGTGCGTTCGACCAGTGGCGGCAACTCGGTGTCGTGCTCACCCAGGCCGGGCTGCCGGCCGAACTGCTTGCCACCGGCGAGAAGCACCGCACGATCCTGCTGGTCGGCCTTCTCCTCAAGGTGATCTCGGTACCCTTGCTCGGTTGGCTGTCGTGGGCCCTGGGCACCGTGCGCGTACGCCAGCAATTCGGATACGTCCCGCTCTGAGCGGTTCAGCGGGCATTCGTTCGCGGCCGGGTATCGAGAAGGCTTTCCGCCGGTCTTTCCTCATGAGCGCTCGTCTGCCTGCCTTCGCCATCCTCCTCTGCTTCGCCGGTGGCGCGGCTGCGCAGGATCTCGCGACCACCTGCCAGGTCGCCAGCACCTACGACCTCACCGTGCGGCCCGAGGCCCTGGTATTCGAACGGGCTGACGCCGCTCCGCGCACCGTCCGCATGCACGACGGCACCCTGGAAACCGATGGCAGGCAGGTTGCCCTGCGGCCGGACGAACAGGATCGCGTGGCGCTTTTCGAGCGTCAGGTACGCACCCTGGTGCCCAAGGCGAAAGCCATCGCCAACGACGGTGTGGATCTTGCGGCGCGTGCCGTTCGCGAAGAAGCCGCCACCGCGGCGCCGTCGGCGGTCGCCAGTGGCGAGCTCGATCGGGTGCTGGGCACCCGCGTGGCGGACATCAAACGCAGGATCGCCGCGAGCCAGACCACCCGCGACTGGCAGGAAGACGCCATGCGGGCCTATGCCCAGGAAATCGTTGCCGACGTGGGCCCGATGCTCACCCAGGAAGTGGGTGGGGAAGCCATGGAGCTGGCCATGAACGGCGATCTGCAGGGAGCGGCGTCCCTGCGCGATCGCGTGGCGAATGTGACAACCGGCGGACAGGCACGCGTCATGGCGCGGCTTGAATCGGCGCTCAGACCGCGAATCCAGGCGCTTTGCCCTTCCATCGGGCAACTCGTGGAACTCCAGTCGGGCCTTCATGACGCGGCGGGCAGGCCGTTGCTGCTCGTCGAACGCGGTGGATGACCAGCGGCTGACCGCCAGCGTCCGCATTTAAGACCGGCTAAGTGCGGCAGGACTAAGGTCCGGGCCATGGAAAGCACTTCGAATCGCGTCGTGAACGGCCTGATCAAGCGCGTCATCGCGGATCGCGACCTCTATAAGCAGGCCGCCCGGGGCGTGCGGGAGCCCGGTCTCAAGGTGATCCTCGAAGAATCAGCGGACGCGCTTACCGCCATTGCGCGCGACTTGCAGGGCCAGGTTTCCGCCACTGGCGGCCGGCCCGCTACCGCGGCCGGTGCGATGAGCGGCGTACGGCGGACCATGATCGAGGCTTCCGCGAAGCTATCCCACGACCCCGACGTGACCTATATCCGCATGCTTGAGCAGATGGAGCGCCGCCTGCTGGATGCTTTCCTGCGCCTGGAAGCGACATCCGGCGACCGCGCCACGGTGGGCCGGCACATCGCGCGCCTTCGCCTGCTGCATCTCGACATGACCAACCTGGGCAGTGCCGCCGGGCGTTGAACGGTGGCACCCGCGCTGCGCCGCATTACGCTGCGCTGCGGATCTCCTGCAAGGTCCGATAGAGGTGAACGTCGGCCATGACGTGAACCGGATGCGGTGACATCAGCGTTTCGCGGTCGGCGAAATAATTGGCGAACGCAATGGCGTCGACCGGGTCCTTCCGGACCGCGATCTGCATGCCTTCCCGAAAGATGCCCCAGGCGTCGCCGACGTCGGCGATGTGATATTCGATCGTGTGCGGCAGCATGAACGTTGCCCCATGAGCGCCGGACGTGGCGCGTTGCATACAGGATGGACCGCACATGGGCATCGAGAGAATAAGACAAGTCTGAAAAATCCGACTTATTTTCTTGAGATGTTCCTTAGTCCGGCGCGTTCGCGGGAGCCCACGGCATCGTGTAGGGACAACGCCTCGCATGCGGACCGCGTCGCCGGAGCGAGCATCGTGCGCGTGGTGCAGACGCACGCGTGGGCCCTCGCTCGCGACGTCGCGGCGAACCCGACATCGAGCGCGGGCGCGCCGCCTGCCAGGCGGCGCATCGCACGCAGCAGAGATGCAGGAAGCGGTGCGCGACACGACAACGCATGCGCGATGGTCATGCGTCGAAATGACCAATGTTCTCAATGACGTCGCGGCGTTCCTTCGAACGCGCCCGAACGTTTACTGTAATCTCCGCGCAGTACGACGAGTAACACATCTCACGGATGGCGGCTGCACCTTGCCGCCGGCGAGGAAAGACATGATTCTGCGCACGATCATTGCCGACGATCATCCCGTGGTGCTGATGGGTACGCGAGCGGCACTCGAAGCGGCAGGGGATATCGATGTGGTTGGCGAAGCCGCCAACGGTGACCAGCTCGTCGAACTGCTCGCGTCGCGTCCGTGCGATGTCGTCGTTACCGACTTCTCCATGCCGGGTGGCCGTCACGGCGACGGACTTTCGCTCATCGACCTTATCCGCCGGCGTTATCCGCGCCTTCCCGTGGTCGTGCTCACGATGGTCAACAACGCCGCCGTGCTGCAGACGATGCGCACGCGGGGGGCGCTCGGCCTATGCGACAAGCGTGCGCCGCTCACCGAGGTGGCGGTAGCCGTGCGGCATGCCGCGGCGGGCCATGCATATCTCAGCGAGACCATTCGCCGGCAATTCGACGAGGCGGGTGTCCTGTGCCGCACCGATGCGGTGCGGCTATCCGCGCGCGAGATCGAAGTGGTGCGCCTCTATGTCAGTGGCATGTCCATCGGTCAGATCGCCGAGCGCCTCAGCCGCAGCGTGAAGACCGTCAGTCGGCAAAAGCGCGACGCCATGCGCAAACTCGGCATCGACCACGACAGCCGGCTGTCCGAGTACGCCAGGGAGCGCGGCCTCTCGTCCTGACCGTGCCGGAAGTCAGGGGGTGACCAACCACCCATGCATCCTGACCGCATTCGGCTTAAACCCTGGTGTTGGCAGGCGCATCCTACCCGCGCCAACCCTGGGGAGAAGGACCATGCGACACCCGTTCATTGTAGGAACTGCCGCCCTCGCGCTTTCGCTCGCGGCCTCTACCGTCCCGGCGAAGACCGAGGGGCTCAATTTCAGCATGGATAGTTGCCAGCACGACTACTCCACGCCCTACGACGTGGACGTCACCGCCGCCGGCCTGTCGTTCCATCGCGCCAGCGGCTCGCCTGCGAAGATTTTCCTGCATGACGGTGCCTTGCGCGTCGACGGCAAGGAGATCGCGGTATCGCGAGCCGATGCCGAATCGCTGCGCCGCTATGAGGACGGTGTGCGCCGGCTGATGCCCCAAGTCGCCGATATCGCGAGGGAGGGCGTCCAGATCGGCTTCTCGGCCATGACGAGCGTAACCCTCACCTTCGCCGATGGCGACCAGCGCGCGAGCATGCTGGAGAAATTGAAGCGCAAGCAGGCGCAGGCGCTCCGCGAGATCGACGAGGGCATCGGTGCCGGCCACTGGTCGTCGAACCGAATGACCGAGACGCTGGCGGGCTCGGTCACGGACTCGGTCGGCGAACTCGTTGGTTCGGTCACCTCCAGCGCCGTCACCGCGGCACTCTCCGGGGATTCGAGCAAGGTGGCCGCATTGCAGGCCAGGGCGGACGCACTCGACAAGACGCTCGATCGGGAGATGGACAAGCGCTCCCATGCACTGGATGCAAAAGCCCAGAAGATCTGTCCGCAACTCGACGACCTGGCTGCCCTCCAACGCGGTTGGAACGTACGCCTGGGCGACGGAAAGCCACTCGAGCTGATGACGATCAAGCCGAAGCAGAACAAGGACGGCGATAGCGACAGCGAGGGCGGCCACAAGAAGGTCGCCCAGCTCTGACCCGCGAGCGGCTCACGCGGATTGGCGATCCAGCCAGTCCCGCAGGTTGCGCACGGAGTCGCCGTAGAAGGTGCGGTACATCTCCTCGGTGACGTAGCCGATGTGCGGCGTGGCAAGCACGTTCGGCAACGTGCGGAACGGGTGATCGAGCGGCAACGGCTCCTCTTCGAAGACGTCGACCGCCGCGCCGGCGATGCGTCCGGTGCGCAGCGCCTCCACGAGGGCAGCCTCGTCCACGATGGGGCCGCGCGAGCTGTTGACGAGGCGCGCGGTCGGTTTCATGGCGGCGAGGTCGGACGCGCCGATCAAGCCGCGTGTGCGCTCGCTCAGGCGCATGTGGATAGTGAGTACGTCCGACCCGGCAAGCAGTTCCTGTTTCGAGACACGGCGTACGCCCAGCGCGCTGGCGGTTTCCTCTTCCAGGTTCTGGCTCCATGCGATCACCTGCATGCCGAATACCTGGCCGATGCGCGCCACTTTCGATCCGATGCGCCCCAGGCCCAGGATGCCGAGGGTCTTCCCGTGCAGTTCCGACCCGAGCCCGACCTGCCATCCGCCGGCACGCACGGACGCCGTTTCGTTGCCTACACCACGCATGAGGCCCAGGATGGCCGCCCAGGTGAATTCGATGGTGGGCGTGGACGAGTAGTTCGTGTGGACCACTTCGACGCCGCGTGCGGCCGCGGCGTCCATGTCGATCGAAGCGTTGGCCTGGCCGGTCGATGCGATCACGCGAAGGCGGGGCAGTGCGTCGAAAAGCGCCGCCGTGAACGGCGTGCGCTCGCGCATGACCACCACCGCATCGAACGGCTGTAGCCGCCGCGCCAATGCGTCGTGGTCGGACTCGTGGTCATGGAAAACGGTGATGTCGGCACGGCCGGCCAGCGGCGACCAGTCGGCGCTGCGCAGCGCGACGTTCTGGTAATCGTCGAGGACGGCGATGCGGGCACGTGTGTCGTTCATGGTGCGGTTCCTGGCCGGGCCGACGGGATCAGGTCTCAGCCGTTGCTGTCGAGACGAATGCCTAGCATCCCCGTTGGAGTGACAAGGGGCAAGTGTGTTGGCTACCGGCGTGCACGCATTAACTTGCGCGCACGAGTCGCCGAGCGATGATGCCATCGACGCTCCAGATCCCGGCTCCGAAGAGCATCAGCGCGACAATGCCCGCCAGATAAAGCAGATCGCATTCGTAACCCGGTTGGCCGAAATGCGCCACGCCGTTCTGCACCGACATCAGCTTGATGGAACTGAAGCCGTACGGCAGGTGCACGGTGAACGTGGCGACGAGAAGCACCACGATCATAGGGATGGCGGCGAGCGTGACGAAGGCGCCGACTACGATGGCGAAGCCGCCCAAGATCTCGATAGCCACCGTCAGCCACGCCATAAGTTCCGGTGCCGGTACGCCGATGGCCGCGAGGATGCCGGCGAACATGTCCGGACCCCGCAGCAGCTTCGCGAAGCCGTGCTGCATGAAGCCGCCACCCACGACGAGACGCAGCACGAGCGGGGCGAAACGGGAAAGGCGGGAAGGGCGTGCGAACAGCAGCGAGGCCAGGCCTGTGCCGGGGGGCGGTGCGCTCATGGTGTGCTCCTTGGACGGGTTCAACCAAGGCTGACCGGGGACGCAGCGAATTCCTTTCAGGCGAAGGATGTTGTGGGAAGCGCGCTCGCGCGCGAAGGGTGCTGGCAGCAAGTCTCATCGCGCACCAGCGCGCTCCCAAGGGTGTTACCAGGTAGTCGGCTTCGGATTGCGCTCGTCGAAGCCCTTCTGGTGCCAGTAGGGGTATGGGGGCGTGGTCTGGCTCACGGTATCCAGCCGTGCGATTTCTTCCGGCGTGAGTGTCCAGCCCACCGCGCCGAGGTTCTGCGTGAGCTGTGCCTCGTCGCGGGCCCCGATCACGATGTTGGAGACGGAAGGACGGCTGAGCACCCAGTTGAGCGCCACCTGGGTGATCGACTTGCCGCGCTCGTTGGCGATCGCGTCCAGCACGTCGACGATGTCGTAGAGCTTCTCCTCGTCGACCGGCGGGCCGCCGACCGCACCGCCCGACGCGATGCGGCCCGCGTCCGCGGGTTTGCCGCGACGGATCTTGCCGGTAAGGCGTCCCCAGCCAAGCGCGCTCCACACCATGGTGCCCACGCCCTGGTCGAGCGCCAGTGGCATCAGTTCCCACTCGTAGTCGCGGCCGACGAGCGAGTAGAAGCCCTGGTAGGCGACGTACCGCCCCAGTCCATATTTCTCGGACACGGCCAGCGACTTCATGAGATGCCAGCCGGAGAAATTGGAGGCGCCGATGTAACCGATCTTGCCGCTGGAAATCAGGTCGTCGAGCGCGCGCAGGGTTTCTTCCACCGGCGTGAGCGCATCGAAGCCATGCATGAAGTACAGGTCGATGTGATCTGTCTGGAGCCGACGCAGGCTGGCCTCGCAGGAACGTACGATGTGGTACCGCGAGGAGCCCTTGTCGTTCGGTCCGTCGCCCATCGAGAAGGTGGCCTTCGTGGCGATGAGGGCCTTGTCGCGGCGCCCCTTGAGCGCTTCGCCGAGCACTTCCTCGGCCATGCCGCGCGAATAGATGTCCGCGGTGTCGAACATGTTCAGGCCATGCTCCAGGCACAGGTCGACAATGCGTTTCGCCTCGTCCACCTGGGTGGTGCCCCAGCGCTCGAAAAACTCGCCCGAGCCGCCGAAGGTACCGGTGCCGAGACTGAGGACGGGGACTTTCAGGCCGGAGCGGCCGAGCTGGCGATGTTCCATGGGGGTTCCTTGTGGGGAGGGCGCCCTCCAGCATGGGGCGTCTTCCGCGCATGCTCAACCGTATCGATGCGCGATGGCTTTTCAATGGATAATGCCCGCTCCCCCCACGGCACGCTCGATGGCGCCCGTCACCATCGATCCTGATCGGCTCTCCGTCATTCGTTGTAAAACAACGGCTTGGTGATGTCATGCTCCTGATGATCGACAACTACGACAGCTTCACCTTCAACCTCGTCCAGTACCTGGGCGAACTGGGGCAGGAGGTCAAGGTCGTGCGGAACGACGCGCTCACCGTGGCGGACATCCGCGCGCTGGCGCCCTCCCGGATCATGATCTCGCCGGGACCGGGTACGCCGGACGATTCGGGTGTCTCCGTCGACATCCTGCGCGAGCTCGCGGGCGAACTGCCCATCTTCGGCGTGTGCCTGGGGCACCAGGCCATCGGCCAGGTGTTCGGCGGCAAGGTGGTGCGTGCGCGGGAAATCATGCACGGCAAGACATCGCCGGTACGGCACCGGGGGCAGGGCGTGTTCGCCGGCCTGCCGAATCCGTTCGAGGCCACGCGTTACCACTCCCTGGTGGTCGAGAAAAACTCCGTGCCGGACTGCCTCGAGGTCACGGCGTGGACCGAGCGCGAGGACGGCTCCATCGACGAGATCATGGGCCTGCGCCACCGCACGCTCGATATCGAGGGTGTGCAGTTCCATCCGGAGTCCATCCTTACCCAGCATGGTCACGACCTGCTGCGGAATTTCCTCGGCATGCCGCTGCCGCTCGCCGCGTAAGGAACGCGCTTCATGCCCATCACTCCCTCCGAGGCGCTCCAGCGCACGATCGAGCATCGCGAGATCTTCCACGACGAGATGATCGAGCTGATGCACCAGATCATGCGCGGCGACGTGAGCCCGTTGATGACCGCGGCGATCCTCACCGGCCTGCGCGTGAAGAAGGAAACGGTGGGCGAGATCACCGGCGCGGCTCGCGTGATGCGCGATCTCTCGTCGAAGGTCGAAGCGGGCCCGCACCCGCACTTCCTCGACATCGTGGGCACGGGCGGCGACGGCGCGTCCACGTTCAACATCTCCACGGCGTCCATGTTCGTTGCCGCGGCGGCCGGCGCACGCGTGGCGAAGCACGGTGGTCGCAGTGTGTCCTCCAAATCCGGCAGCGCCGATGTCCTCGAGGCGCTCGGCGCGCGCATCGACCTCCTGCCGGCCCAGGTAGCCGTATGCATGGGGAACGTGGACATCGGCTTCATGTTCTCGCCGAACCACCATCCGGCGATGAAGGTGGTCTCGCCCGTGCGCAAGGAAATGGGCGTCCGCACCATCTTCAACATCCTCGGTCCGCTGACCAATCCGGCCGGCGCTCCCAACATCCTCATGGGCGTGTTCCACCCCGATCTCGTCGGCATCCAGATCCGTGTGTTGCAGGCGCTCGGCGCGCGGCACGCGATGGTCGTGTGGGGCCGCGACGGCATGGACGAAATCTCCCTGGGCGCGGCCACCATGGTGGGCGAACTGCGCGACGGCGTCGTGCGCGAGTACGAGATCGAGCCGGAGGACTTCGGCCTGTCCATGGCGTCCAGCCGGAACCTGCGCGTCGAGGATGCCGCAGGCTCGAAGGCCATGCTGCTCGAGGCCATCGGCGGCGTGCCGGGTGTGCCGCACGACATCGTCTGCCTGAACGCCGGCGCGGCCCTCTATACCGCCGATGTGACGTCTTCGATACAGGACGGAATCGACCTTGCGCGGGCCACCATTGCAAGCGGCGCGGCTCGTGCAAAAATGGAGGCGTTCGTGGCCGAGACGCAGCGGCTCGGTGCCTGATATGGTCGGGGCTCCCCAGTCCCCGGCTCTACCCAAGGAACTCCCTCCGATGTCCGACATCCTCCATCGCATCCTAGATAGAAAACTGGAAGAGATCGCCGAGCGCAGCCGCAAGCGCAGCCTCGACGACCTGGCGGCGCGCATCGCCGACCTCGAGCCGACACGAGGCTTCGTAGCAGAAATCGACAAGCGCCTGCACGAGGGCGAACCGGCCGTCATCGCGGAGATAAAGAAGGCCAGCCCGAGCAAGGGTCTCATCCGCGAGGATTTCGATCCCGCCGCTATCGCCCGCAGCTATGAACTGGGCGGTGCCGCGTGCCTTTCGGTGCTTACCGACGCCGACTTCTTCCAGGGGCACGAGGATTTCGTGGGCCAGGCGCGCGCAGCGTGCAGCCTGCCGATCCTGCGCAAGGATTTCATCATCGACGAGTACCAGGTGTACGAAGCCCGCACGATCGGCGCCGACTGCATCCTGCTGATCGTCGCCGCGTTCGCGCAAAAGGAGCCCGACGGCGACCGCATCTACGACGAGGGGCGTCTCACCGAACTCTCGCTGCTCGCCGCGGAGCTCGACCTCGACGTGCTGATGGAAGTGCACAACGAAGAAGAGCTGGAAATCGCCCTCGGTACGCCGGCACCGCTGATCGGCGTGAACAACCGCAACCTGCGCACGTTCGAAACGTCCCTCGGCACCTCGTTGCGCCTGAAGGATCGCGTCGGCTCGGAAACGGCCATCGTGGCGGAATCCGGCATCCACACGGTGGAAGACGTGCGCAAGCTGCGCGAGGCGGGCATCCACACTTTCCTGGTGGGTGAAGCCTTCATGCGCGCGCCAGACCCGGGCACCGAACTGCGGAAGCTGTTCGGCACGCATCCCCACCAAGCGACGCACAAGCAGTAACGAAAACATGGAACAGGGGACGGAAGCGGTGGCGGCTGAAAGCCCCGCCGTCGACGCAAGGCGCGTCGTATTGTTCGATTTCGATGGCGTGATCGTTCGCCACCAGACGCTGGAGCTGTTCTATCGCGAGCGCCTTTCCGGTATGGGCCGATGGCGCGCACTGCTGGCGCTGCCTTTGTTGCCGTTCGTACCGTTCCTTATCGGCAGCGTCGCAGGCAACCGTTTCCTGGGTCGCGTCTTCCTGCGTGTGGTCACCTTCGGCCGCAGCGAGGCGGCATGCCGGCGGATCATGGCCGCGTTCGGCCGCACCTATGCGCGGCGCCCCGGCGTTTTTTGCCGCGACGCGGTGGCGACGCTGCGCAGGCACATCGGCGCGGGCGACCGGGTGGTGATCGTGACCGGCAACGAGCAGAAGATGGTGGAGGCCATGCTCGACGAGGTGAGTCTCGGAGGCTGCGAGCTGGTGGCCTCGCAGGCCCGGATGGGCCTCTTCGGCATGCGCTTCGTCAGCCACAACGTGCACCATGCCAAGGTGCGCACGCTCGACCGCGCGGGCATCGCGCGGCCCTGGACGGTCGCCTACGGCGACTCCTTGTCGGACATGCCCATGCTGAAAGCGGCCGATGCGGCGCGGCTGGTCAATCCCACCCCGAAGACCGCGAAAAAGGCTGGTCGGCTGCTCGGGGACAAGCTGGAAATCCTGCACTGGTACTAGGACAGCATCCCTGGCCTCATCCCAATGCGTAACGGGTGAGCTGGTACAGGCTGATGCCGACGATCAGGCAGCCCGCGGCCGTCATCACGTAGCGGGGCGGCAGGTGGCGCACGAGCCATGCGGCCACGGGCGCGGCAAGCACGCCGCCCGTGAGCAGGCCCAGCACGATCGGCCAATGCTGGACGCCCATGTGCGCGATCAGGGTCGACGAAATGGCGATGGTCACGACGAATTCGGCGGCGTTGACGGTGCCGATCGTCTGCCGCACCGGGCCGCCGCGGGCCAGCAGCGTGGAGGTGGCGATAGGCCCCCAGCCGCCGCCACCGATCGCATCGAGGAGACCTGCGAAGAAACCGAGAAGGCCCTTGTGCCGCACCCGATGGTGGGACACCACGCGTCCGGCGGCGCGCACCAGCACGACCACGCCGAGAATGAGCAGGTATGCGTACACGAAGGGTTTGATCGCGTCGCCGGGCACACTGGCGAGAAACCATGCGCCGATGATGCCGCCGATCACGCCGGGGATGGCAAGACGGCGGAACGCGCGCCAATCCACGTTGCCGAACAGCGCGTGGGCGCCGCCGGATACGCCGGTGGTGAACACTTCGGCGGTGTGCACCGTGGCGCTCGCGACCGCCGGCGGCAGGCCGAGCGCGAGCAATACGGCATTGGAGACGATGCCGTAGGCCATGCCGAGCGCGCCGTCGACGAGTTGGGCCAGCAGGCCCACGCCGACAAAGATCAGGAATTGGTTCCAGTCCATGGTTTCGTCCTCCGGTGGATCCGGGAACCACCATATACGAGGACGGCGGCACGAGGGCATGAAGACCAACTTCTGGCGCTTGCACGCGTCATCTCGCCGCAGCTAGCCTGATCCTTCACAGTCCGCGAGATCACAGATGTACCTCTCTTCCTTGCGCGAGTTGGCCCTCGGTAGCCGGCTCAAGGCCTTGAGCGACCAGTTCTATTCGGCCATCGACGAGGTCTATCGCTCGTGTGGCGCGGCCATCGAATCGCGGTGGTTCCCAGTGATGCGCTATCTCCGCGACGTGGGGCCGACCACCGTCACCGACATGGCCCTGGCCATCGGCCAGACTCACTCTGCCGTAAGCCAGCTGGCGGATCGGCTCGTTGAGGCGGGCATGGTTGAGCGCCGGCGGGATCCGCACGACGGCCGGCGCAGCGTGCTGGCGCTCACGGAAGATGGCGATCGCGCCCTCGGCACCCTGGGTCCGGTGTGGCTCGCCATCCGTCGCGGCATGAACGAAACGCTGGGACCGCGTGGCATGGCCATGCTGGAAGCCATCGAAAACTGCGAGCAGGCGTTGCGCGAGCGTCCACTGGCGCCGACCATCCTGCAACAGCGGGAGGCCCTGAGCCGCGCCACCGTCCAGGTGGTGCCGTTCGAACCGGGTCTGCGCGATCACTTCCGCCGGTTGAACGAGCAATGGCTGGAGCGCCATTTTCGTGTCGAAGCCGTGGACCGAAAGCTGTTCGCCGACCCCGAAGGCCTGATCATCGCGCCCGGTGGGGCGATTTTCTTCGCCCTCTATGCAGGTGAGGTCATAGGCACCTGCGCCCTCATCCACGAGGGGGAGGGCGTCTACGAGCTGTCCAAGATGGGCGTGGACGAGAACTTCCGGGGCCTGCGCGCCGGCCGGGCGTTGCTGGACGCGGCGATCGCCGAGTACCGCCGGCTCGGCGGCCGGCAGCTCTTCCTGGAGTCCAACAGCCGGCTGGATCGCGCCCTGGCCATGTATGAACGGGCGGGGTTCGTGCGGCAGCCCTCCATCCGCCCGGGCTCGCACTACAACCGGGCCGACGTCTACATGGTGTACGGGGGCGCCTGACCCCAGGGGCGCGGCCCTCAACGGGTGCCGCGCACCACGATCGTCTTGCCCGACACGTCGATCATCCGTTCTTCCTCGAGCTGCTTGAGCACGCGGCCCACCATTTCCCGGGAGCAGCCCACGATGCGGCTGACTTCCTGGCGCGAGATGCGGATCTGCGTGCCGTCCGGATGGGTCATGGCATCGGGTTCCTGGCAGAGGTCGAGCAGGGTGCGCGACACCCGGTTCGTCACGTCCATGAACGCCATGCGGCTGACCTGTCGCGACGTGCGCAGAAGGCGCTGGGTGAGCTGCGAGCCGATCGCGAAGAGCAGCTTGGGGCATTCCGCCGCCAATGGCCCCTCGAGCAGCTGGAAAAGCCGCTCGTAGCTGATTTCGGCCATTTCCACGGCGGTGCGGGTGCGCACGAGCGACTCGCGCTGCGCTTGCTCCACGAACAGGCCCATTTCACCGATGAACTGCCCGCGGTTGATGTAGGCCAGGATCAGTTCGCGGCCTTCCTCGTCCTCCGTGCAGACGGCAAGCGACCCGTCCATCACGTAGTAGAGCGTGTTGGCCGGGTCGCCCGGCCGGATGATCGCCGTCTTCCCCGGATAACGGCGGCGGTGGCAGGCATCCAGGAAGCGACCCATCGAAGCCGGGTCGGGTGCAAAGCTCGAGGGAGCCTGCGACCTTTCGAACGCCTGTTGCAACATGTATTTAAGTTGAGCCACAGCAGATTCCGTTGAGCCTCAATGGCATGGCGTCCCCTTCGGTGGTCCGATGACGGTTTTCCGTCATGCGTCGCCGACTCGCCATGTCCCTTTCGGATTATTGCAGACATCCGGGCGCCAAAATCCACCATTCAGGGGGATCTGCTCCGGCCTTGTTCAAATCCTTGCCATCTTGCCCCATAATTTCACCCCCTCGGCGTCCGGACCCCCTTGTCTCACGCCGTACACAAGCATCGGGCAGGCTGTGGCCCGCCGGATGCTTTCATCTTTGCGGGGACCCTTGCTGCTAACCCGCGTCTGCTGCTGGCCGTCTCCCCCGGCCTCGGAGAGTCGCTGTGGTCAAACCGCTTCCCCGCCTTCGCCTGCAGGGTTTCAACAACCTCACGAAGGCGCTGAGTTTCAACATCTACGATATCTGCTATGCCGTTTCCGAACAGCAGCGGCAGAACTACATCGAATACATCGATGAACAGTACGATGCCGACCGCCTCACCCAGATCCTAACGGATGTGGCGGAGATCATCGGCGCGAACATCCTGAACATCGCGCGCCAGGACTACGATCCGCAGGGCGCGTCCGTCACCATCCTCATTTCCGAGGAGCCGGTGGTGGAGAAGCTCGGCCGCGATACCATCTCGGGCGCCGTCGTGGCGCATATGGACAAGAGCCACATCACCGTCCATACGTACCCGGAGACGCACCCGCACAACGGCATCGCCACCTTCCGCGCCGACATCGATGTGGCCACCTGCGGCGTCATCTCGCCGCTGAAGGCCCTGAACTACCTGATCGACAGCTTCGAGTCGGACATCGTCATCGCCGACTACCGTGTACGTGGGTTCACCCGCGACGTGAAGGGCAAGAAGCACTTCATCGACCACAAGATCAACTCGGTGCAGGACTACCTGGCCAAGCACATCCGCCAGAAGTACGAGATGTTCGACGTGAACGTGTACCAGGAGAACATCTTCCACACGAAGATGCACATCAAGGACTTCGACCTCGACACCTACCTGTTCGAGGCCCAGGCCGACGATCTCTCCTTCAAGGAGCGTCAGCGCATCGAGTCGCTGCTCCGCAGGGAGATCGAGGAACTGTTCCACGGCCGCAACCTGATGTGACGAAGAGCCCCGCGAAAGCGGGGCTTTTTTCTTGGGGGGCGACACTCTTGTGGGAGCCGCTTCAGCGGCGATCCCGCGGCAGCGGGCAAGCTGGCCGCGAGCACCCATCGCCGCTGAAGCGGCTCCCACAGGACGGCTTCACGAACGGTCCGCTAGCGTGGCCGCATGCGCCCGCTGCTGCTCCTTGTCCTCCTGCTGGCCCTGGTCGCGCTCGTCTGGTCGCGAGGGTGGCGGCCGCCGGACCGCTACAACCCCTGGGCGCCGCTGGACCTCGCGGCAGAGCCCGACATGTTCCTGCGCTTCAAGCTCGGCGGGCTGGACGACGATCCGGCCATGTGCCGGGCGGCGATCAAGGAAGCGGGTGCCGTGTTCATAGCCGTTCCGGATCGCCATGAATCGAACGGCTGCGGGTGGAGCGACGCGGTGCGATTGTCGTCGATAGGCCCGGCCCGTCTGGCTTCGCCGGCGATACTCACGTGCCCGCTCGCGGCCTCGATGGTGCTGTTCCACCGCCACGTGCTCCAGCCGCGGGCCGAGGCGACCTTCGGGGCGCCGGTGCGCGTCGTCGACCATGTGGGCAGCTACGCCTGCCGGAATGTCTATCACCGGGACCAGGCCCCGCTGAGCCGGCACGCGCAGGCCGATGCCATCGATGTCACCGGGTGGCGGCTCGCCGACGGGCGGCGCATCACGGTGGAGAAAGGGTGGACGGCCAGGGGCGAGGCCGATTTCCTGCGCGGCCTCGAAGCGGATGGCTGTCGCTACTTCGGCTCTATCCTGGGCCCGGACTACAACGCCGCCCACCGCACGCATTTCCACCTGCAGGGCCGCGGATTCGGCTACTGCCGCTAGAGGCGGTATGCCACCGTCTTCATCACCGCCGAGGCGGCGTGCATGAGGCCGGGGAGGGGCCAGGGGAGGTCGATGCCGCCGCGCGCCTGGGCGGCCTCGGCATGACGGATCTCGTCGGCCTGCATCTGGGTGAGGATCGCGCGGGAACGCCCATCCTGCGGGGGAAGCCGTTCCAGGTGGTCGGCCAGGTGCGCCTCCACCTGCCTCTCGGTTTCGACCACGAAGCCCAGGCTTACCGGGTCCCCGATCGCGGCGGCGGCCATCCCGATGGCGTAGCTGCCCGCGTACCACAGGGGATTCAGCAGGCTGGGGCGGCTGTCCAGCTGCTTCAGGCGCTCGGCGCACCAGGCCAGGTGGTCGGTTTCCTCCTGCGCGGCATGCATCAGGTGCCGGCGGGTTTCGTCGGTACGGGCGAGCGCCGCCTGGCCGACGTAGAGGGCCTGGGCGCAGACCTCGCCCACATGGTTGATGCGCATCAGGCCCGCCGCATGCCGCCGCTCGGCCTCGTTCAGTTCGGCATCGGGCAGGGCATCTCCCGGCGAACGGCGGGACGGTTCCGGCGAACCCGCGACCGCTTCCATGGCCCGCTCCAGGCCTTCGAGCAGGCGATCCAGGGGGCTCAGGGTACGAACGGACATGGGGGGACTCCTGCGTGGGGACGACACACGTTACAATGCCGGGCGTCGCCTACCGGGTGAAGGCGCTGCGGCTGGTTGCCGCGCCCCTTGCCGGATGCGACGGGCTTGTGAAGATTCCCGGCCGTCATGCTATGATTGTCGGCCCGAAGCTCACCACCACCGTGGGCTTGCGCGATGAGGGAAAAGTTCGCTATTCTCTCGCGCCTTTGCTTTCACCGATTCCGTGTTCCGCCGTTCACGGCGGCAAACCAGGTATTTTCGAAATGAAAACGTTCAGCGCCAAGCCGGAGAGCGTCAAGCGCGATTGGTTCGTGATCGACGCCACGAACAAGACCCTGGGTCGCCTGTCGACCGAGGTCGCGCGCCGTCTCCGCGGCAAGCACAAGCCCGAGTTCACCCCGCACGTCGATACCGGCGATTACATCGTCGTGATCAACGCCGGCAAGGTGGCGGTCACCGGTGCGAAGCTGGACGACAAGATGTACCACCGCTTCACCGGCTACGTCGGCAACCTGAAGACCACCAGTCTGAAGGACCTCCTCGCCACGCACCCTGAGCGCGTGATCGAGATCGCCGTCAAGGGCATGCTGCCGAAGAACCCGCTGGGTCGCGCCATGTACCGCAAGCTCAAGGTGTACGGCGGCGCCGAGCACCCGCATACCGCACAGCAGCCGCAGGCGCTGGAAATCTAAGGAATCGACATGGCTACCCAGCAGAATTACGGTACCGGCCGCCGCAAGACCTCCGCCGCCCGCGTGTTCCTCCGCAAGGGCACCGGTGGCATCGTCGTCAACGGCAAGCCCCTCGACCAGTTCTTCGGTCGTGAAACCTCGCGCATGATCGTCCGCCAGCCGCTCGAGCTGACCGACAACAGCGGGAAGTTCGACATCATGGTCACCGTCGCCGGTGGCGGCATCACGGGCCAGGCCGGCGCCATTCGCCTCGGCATCGCCCGCGCCCTCGTCGAATACGACGAAGCGCTGAAGTCGCCGCTGCGCAAGGCCGGTTTCATGACCCGCGACGCCCGCGAAGTCGAGCGTAAGAAGGTCGGTCTCCACAAGGCCCGCCGCGCCACGCAGTTCTCGAAGCGCTAATCCCCTTCGGGGTAGTGCTTCAAACTTTGGTGCTTCAAGGTCAGAGCGCGCCAAAGCCCGGTTTATTGGGAGATCGTCTAACGGTAGGACAACGGACTCTGACTCCGTTTATCTAGGTTCGAATCCTAGTCTCCCAGCCAAACCAAGAAACCCCGCCTCGCGGGGTTTTTTTTTGCCCGCCGACGTTAGGCGGTCCACGAGCTACCTCGCTAAGACATCATGTCCGCGGCATGGACCGCCCGCGCAGCCGATCTATACTCCAGCCGCCGCCGGCACACGGCGCGCAGCAGCTGAGACCCTCCGTTGGCAGGACGAAGTCTCCGGTTCCACGCCTCGCGGCGGGCCGGGACCGTTGGCATTCGCCGCGTCGAACATCGCTTCGGAGCGCGTCCTCATGACCATCGACGAACAAGAACTCAATGCCTTCCTGGGGAAGGCCGTTGGCGACATGGGCGCCGCGTTCAGCGCGGTGCTCGTCCTCCTCGGCGACGAACTGGGGTTGTACAAGGCCCTTGCGTCGTCGTCGCTTACGCCTGGGGAGCTGGCGGCGAGAACCGGTACGAGCGAGCGCTACGTGCGCGAATGGCTGGGCAATCAGGCCGCGGGTGGCTACGTCGAGTACGACGCGACCGCGGGCACGTACCGGCTCAACGAGGTGCAGGCGGCGTGCCTGGCCGATCCCGCCGGTCCGGTGGACCTGGCCGGTGCCTACGAGATCGCCCTTGCCCTGTTCCATGCGTACCCACGCGTGCGCGAAAACTTCCGTACCGGCGGGGGCATGGAATGGGGCGAGCACCACCCGTGTCTCTTCCACGGCGTCGAACGATTCTTCCGTGCGGGATACAACTCGCATCTTCTCGGTGAATGGTTGCCGGCCCTCGAAGGCGTGGTCGAGGCGCTCGATCGCGGCGGCAAAGTCGCCGATATCGGCTGCGGTCACGGTGCCAGCACCTTGCTGATGGCGAAAGCGTTCCCAGCGTCGCACTTCGTGGGTTACGACTACCACGCGCCCTCGATCGAGGTTGCCCGGCAGCGGGCGAGCGAGGCCGGACTGCGCAATGCGACGTTCGAACAGGCGGATGCCACGAGCTACGAAGGCGACAACTTCGACCTGATTGCGTTCTTCGATTGCCTGCACGACATGGCGGATCCGGAAGGAGCCGCCCGACACGCCCGTCGCGCGCTCAAGGACGACGGCGCCTGCATGATCGTCGAGCCTTTCGCTGGCGACACGGTGTCTGACAACCACAACCCTGTGGGACGCGTGTACTACGCGGCATCGTCGATGATCTGCGTGCCCGTGTCGCTCGCGCGCCATGGGCCGGCACTGGGTGCACAGGCAGGCGAGGCGCGCCTGCGCAAGGTTGTGGTGGACGCGGGCGGCTTCGGCCGCTTCCGCCGGGCTGCCGCGACGCCGTTCAACATCGTGCTGGAAGCCAGGCCCTGAGACGACCACCGCATACGAGTGCAACGAACCGGCGATGGTGACATCCATTACCTGAAGGTTCCGCTGAACGGCCTGTGGAGGAATCTCATCGGTCGCCGCCCATAGGGGCTTTTCCGCGGCCCGCATCGCGACCAATGATGAGAACTTTCGCACATCGTGCCTGTTTCGAACGCTGTCGGACCGCGATCGAGCGCATGGACGTCGGGAAGTTCGATCACGGTGGATTTCCTGGTGGAGGGTGAGCGCGCGCTCGGTATCGCGGCTGCGCCACGCCGCTTCCCGCAGGGTGTGACGGTAGCCACGATGCGATAGCCGCGCTTGCGCACCGTCGCAATATAGCGAGGCGATTTTGCGTCGTCGCCGAGTGCCTTGCGAAGCAGGGCGACAGCCTTGTGGACGGGATTGTCGCCATAGATACCGCGCGGCCAGCACCGCTCGAGCAGCTGGTCGATGCTGATGACGTCGTCGGCATTTTCGACGAGAAGAACCAATACATCGACCAACTTTGGCTCGAGTAAAACGCGCTTCTCTTCGTTCTCGATAAACCCGTGCCGCGGGTAGACGAACCAATTGCCGAGCATGAAAGCGGGGGTGAACATCCTTCGTTGCTCCATCGCGAACGCCACCCTTGACGGTGGCGCCATTCTCCTGGCTTCTCAAAAAAAATCGGACCGTAAGGTTTTCGAAAGGACAATCGCACGTCTTCTCGACGAGGCTTGCCGCCCTTCCAAGGGAGTGCCTATATGCCAGATAAGAAGTCCGGGGGCCATATGTCCCCCAACATTCCATCGTCGATGCTGCCGGCCGGCTCCGGGCCGGGTGGTCTGCTGAGGGTGGCGATCGGCGACGAGCATGCCATTGCGAGGGAAGGCCTCGCCGCACTCTTGCATATGAGGGAAGGGGTCCGCGTCACCGGAAGCACCGGCGATGGCCGCGAGTGCGTACGCCTGGTGCTTCGGGAGGAGCCCGACTTGCTCATCTTCGACAACGCCATGAGTGGGATCAACGGTGCGGAAGCCGCGCGTCGTATCGGAGCGCAGAAGCCGAGAACACGGTTGGTATGCCTTTCGTCGCGCGAAGACGCGCGATCGGTGCGTGAAGCATTCGATGCGGGCGTTCACGGCTACGTCGCTAAACGAAGCGGCTTCGCCGCGCTGCTGGAGGCCATCGATCGGGTCTTTCGTAGCGGCTATTACGTCAGCCCCGACATTGCGCATGTACTGGTCGAGGGCTTCAGGGGACGCCACGATGCCCCCGCGGCAGACGCTCCTGTGCTGACGGCACGAGAACGCGAGGTGGCGAGATTGTATGCGGAAGGCTTGGGTACGCGTGACATCGCAAATCGCCTCAACGTCAGCATGAAGACGGTCGGCACCCATCGCGAGCACGTGATGGAGAAGATCGGCGCGCGAAGCATCGCGCACCTTACCCGATACGCCATACGGGCTGGGCTGGTGTTGATCGACGACGAGATGATGTAGGCATCGGTCGCGCGCTCCTGTCCGAATCGGGCCTCGCCCGATATCGGGTTCGATCCGGATTTCGCAAAGTGTTGGCCACGGCGAGGCATCCCGGCCACAGTAGAAAGGACATTCCATGGCAGACTTCCATCGATTCGCGCCCATCCTGTTCAAGCATGAAGGCGGATACGTCAACGATCCGCTCGATCCCGGCGGCGCAACCAATCGTGGCATCACCATGTCGACGTTCAAGTCCTGTGCCAGGGGACTCCTCGGTATCGAGCCCACGCTTGAGGCATTGCGGGAGCTCACCGAGATGCAGGCGGCGACCATCTACAAAGCCCTGTATTGGGACGTCGTTCGCGGCGACGAGATGCCGTCGCAGCACATCGCGAACATCGTCTGCGACTTCCAGGTGAATGCCGGGGCGAGTTCAGCCCGTCTCCTGCAGCGTGTGTTGAACCTGCTCGGCGCGGAGCCGCGGCTACGTATCGACGGACGCATCGGCAGGGCGACACTCAAGGCGCTGCGTGCTGCCGATCCCAACAACGTGCATGTGCTTTTCCAGAACGGGCGGCGCGACTACTACCGGGAACTGGTGCAGCGCCGGCCCCCACTCGCGAAGTTCCTGAAAGGCTGGCTGCGGCGCGTCGACTCATTCGAACCGTCAAAGCCGAAGACCTGAGCATAGATACCCATGCATACCTCACTACCCGGATTGATCGAAGCCATGGCGGGCGCGGTGATCGACGCGCAGGAACAAGTCGAGCAGCGTCAGCTGGCGTACCTCGGCGACTACTTCGATGACGACAACCGACCGAAGAGCATCGTCATTCGCGTTCCGTCCATGCATCCGGATGCAACGGAAGACCACGAGGACCTCTATCGGGCTCCGTTGCTTCCCCTGGTGTCGACGAACTTTCTGCGTATCAAGGACGTGAAGATCAGCTTCGATGCCGACCTGGGCAACTTGCTCGAGGAAGAGCAGAAGCCGGAGTCGGAGGAGGAGAAGTCGAAGTCGAAGTCGCGCCCGTGGGGAAGGCGTCGGGAGGGCAAGTCGCGTGTCCTGCAGGTGGACACATCGATCAAGGCAAGGAAAGGCAAGTCCGGCACGGTGCATGTCGTGCTTAAGGTAGAAGGCACCGAGCCGACCGAAGGTTGCGCAAGACTCATGAACCATCTGGCTCAGACGCAAGGTGTGTTCCGCACGTTCAGGACCGACGAGTCATAGCTCGCCGGGCCGAACCGCGAGGCGCATGGTGCGCCCCGTGTACCAGCAGTAAGTAAAGGAGCTACGCCATGACCGGATTGGTCAACATGTCCCAGCAGTTCCAGGGTCTGCCCATGGGCGACCTCATTGGCGCCCCCCTCGGAGCGGCGTGCGATGCACAGGTGAAGCTGGCGCAGGCCACGGCAGACTTCATCAAGAACGTCGGCTTCGTGGAGAAAAAGGACGGTAGCACGGCAACGCGCACCGCCGATTTCCGCTTCAAGCGCCCCGTGATCAACCCGGACGGCACGCCCGGTGAGGAGGAGGTCTCGATGGAGGTCCCCATGCTCGCCATCGTGAAGGTACCCAACCTCGGCGTGTCCACCGTGGACATCACCTTCGACATGGAAGTGAAGTCGTCCTTCGCCGAAAAGGCGTTGAAAAGCTCCGAAATGACGTACGAGGTCAACACCGGTCTGAAGATCGGCCCGTTCTCCATGAGTGCCAAGGTCGCAGGCTCGGTGACTTCGCATTCGGAGAACACGCGTACGTCCGACAATTCGGCGCGCTATACCGTGAACCTGAAGGCCGAGGACAAGGGTATGCCGGAAGGTCTCGCTCGCGTCATGGACATCCTGCACACCGCTTGCGTACCCAGGGTCAAGGACCTCGCCACGGGCGAAAAGACCCTCGGGAACGAAAACCCGGGCAGCGGAGCCGAGTAACGAAGTCCTCGGCATCGGGTAGCCCCCATTACCCCAAGCCCGAGCCGTAACGGACCAGGCTGGCCGTGGTGCCTCGTGTGCCACGGCCAGCATGAATGGAATTGCGATGTTCGATCTTACCGATGTGAAATTCGTGAAACGCATCGTCGTTGGAAGCAACGACCCCGGCCAGATGAGCACTGAGGCAAAGATCGAGGAGGCGCGCGCTCTGCTCAATCGCTGCCTCACCGAATCCCCCAAGGGCAAGATCATCGGCCTGGAGAAGAGCTTCACCATCCTGCAGATCGGAGAACACCAGGTCGTGCTGCAGTGGCTTTCCTACCACGTGGGATTTCCTCGAAAGCCGGGATGGATCACCGATGCGTGACACAACCCATGGACGGCCCCTCATGAGCGACGTGATCGAATCGGTGCGAGCCACGGCACGGAAGGCAGAGACGCGACTGCGGCGGCGAGAGGACGGAAGCCGTGCGGCATTTGCCGAGATAGCCATCGAGTTCCAGTGCAGGATGAGCGCGCATTGGAACGAGCGCGGGCGAAAGGCAGACGTGCTTCTGAAGATGGGGCGGCCGCGCTTCCCATGGCTCGATCGCAGGACAGTTCACCGTGTCCGAATCGTCTGTCGTCGCGTCGACGCATGGGAACCGCTTTTGTATGTGAATGGAAAATTCGAGACGTCGGCCACGGCAGTGGCCGGACTACCCAATCCGCGCAAGGAAGGAGAGAAAACATGAGCATGTCTTCGGCAAAGTATGTCCTGGTGTTCGCGAGCGCGCTCGTCGCTGCATTCGGCCCGGCGGAAGCAGAGGCCTCTTCGTGGGTCGGAGTGATGAAGTCGGATCAAGGCAGGCGAACGCGCGTGACGGCCTCAGTGAACGCAGAGACAGTGGAGCTTCGTTTCGGCGATCCGGGCAATTGCACCATTACCGCGAACTTCCTCGACGTGGAGAAAGGTACTTCTGTCTACCAATTCGACGTATCACAGAACGGCGGGGCCTTCTGCGACCGGTTGTACCCGGGCGAACTGACGGTCACGCCCTCGTCGACCGACTCGCTGCACATGCACTTCCGCCGCCAGCTCGTGCCGTGGTCGGGCGTGCTGGAGCGCGGCACCGACCGGTGAGGAGCAATGGCCATGGACAAGGCAGGAATCGCAGACTTGTGGCTCTTATTGGCTGCCGTCGCCGGAGCGATCATGCCGGTGGCGATGTACACCGATAAATCGCAGGGCCGGGCCGTCGTTCGTGTCGTGTGCGGCACGCTGATCGCAGTGTTCCTGGCGCCGGTGATAGAGAAGCACTATATGACGGATACCGATCTTGATATACAGGCCGCGGTGTCGTTCCTGGTTGGATGCTTCGGTCTCAATCTCACCGCGCTGGGACAGAAGATCCTTGCCGACTACGGCGAACTCATCGCAAAGCGGATCTTGGGCGGCCTGACAAAGGGAGTTGGAAAGTGATACACGCGCTCTTGTTCGTGAACCTAGGCGCATGCTGTCTCATTGTCATCAGCGCGCTCTGGCTGGTGACGGATCATTCGAAGACCCGCATGGTGCGCATGTGCTTCGGACTGATCATGTGCGGAGCGTTCGTGAACGTCTTCGCGCTCTGGACTGCGTTCGAGCAGTTTCATCCTGAGCACCCGGTCACGTGGCCACCGGAGGCCATGTTGAACCTCGGATCGTCGATCCTGCTTGGGCGATGGGCACTGTTGTCCCTGCGTCCCGGCAGGCCGGCCACCCCGCCGGGATAGCCGCGTGCCAGGCGCGCATGGTGATCGATATGCGGATTCGGCAGCCATCGCCGTATTGGCAGGATTCCTGCGGGAAAGTGGTCTTGTTCGGCCGTGAATCCCCATGGCCGGATCGCGTGATCTTGCGCCATGGAGGTGCAGACTGCGCACACCACCAACGAGGACACCACCATGCAGAACGTTATCCGCACCCTGCTCGCTTCAATCGTCATGCTTGCCCTCGGCATCGGGGCCGCGCAGGCGCAAACCGCCCCTGCCGGCCTCGGCCAGTCATGGCCGAATGCTGCCGACGTCAGCAGCAGCCCCAACTACCATGTGTATGTTTTCCGGCGCGGCACAACCCGTTACATACAGGTCAACGATGCCGCAGGTACGGTACGCGGGGCATTTGCCCGTACGCCGTACACCCTGGTGGGCACCCCCATCGGCACGGACACCGCTGGGCTCGCCACGCCGGATGAACCGCTGTCCAGCCCGCCTGCCAGCACTACCGGCGAGACGGTATACGACGACGGAGCGGTGCAACTGTTCGTGGCGCCGCAGTCCGATGGAACGATGCGGATGATGCTGGTCCCGGTCGAATGCAAGAATCCGGTCGAGTGCACCACCCGCGGACCGTAACGTCGGTTGTTGCGGCAGCAACGGAAGAGATGGCCGGCAGGGGCCATCTCGTCAATGGCGGGTGCCGATCGTCGCCTCGTGCATCATGTGGCTCGCCGCCATGCGGCGGGTCACGCGCACCCCGAAGATCAGCGACGTGGAGACGACGAAGGCCAGCACCGTTTGCGCTTGGATCATGGCGGGGTCCTGCAACTGGAACGACGTGGAGGCCATGGCGATGCTGGCGAGCATGCCACCCACGGCGCTGCCATGCCATCCGTGGCGCAAGGTCAGCAGGACGACGGGAAGTCCCATTGCGACGCGCGTGGCCAGGAGGCTTCCATCGGTTGTCTGCGTCGCGAGCACCATGAGCAGGGCAAGCGATGGCAGGGCTATCAACAGTGCATCCCGCGAGAGGCGGCTATGCCACACGGCGTGCCAGGTCAGCACGCCCAGTGGCTGAGCGTCGAGGCGTTCGCGCAGTGCCATGATCGTGGGGGTGAGTGTCAACGCGCCAAGATAGGAACCTAGCGCCCACGCCAGGAAAATCGGCACCGTGGCCGACGCCCTCATGCCATCTTCCATCACTACTGTGGAGAGGGTGAGCGAGTTGTCCAGCGCGCTCAGCAGGGCGCAGGCCAGCGTGGCGAACATCACCATGCCCATGTTTATCTGCCCATCGGCCCGCCGAAGCGTAGTACGGGCACGAAGCCAGCCCACCACAGGCATGCAGACGAGGATCAGCGGAATGGACGTAAGGACAGCCCACAACGTTCCGTAGAGGTGTGCGTGCAGGGCTGCGCTTTCTGCCGTCGGCAGGGCTTCGCCGATCGCGAGCGCGACCCAGTAGCGCTTCGGAACGAGCAGCAAGCATGCCAGGCGAAGGCCCGCGGTAAGTGTCCAGTGCGAGAACGAAAAGTAACGCGTCAGCTCATAGCAGGCCGCATAAGCGCCCGCCACGGCAAGGTAGCGTCCCCAGACCAACGGATCCCTGTTCGTTCTGCCCACGTTTGTAGCCCCTCCGACGTTCGTCCTGACACGTGTGGCCAACCGATGACGAGGCGCTTCATCCACTGACCGCTGATGGTCCAAGGCCCCGGCGGCACCCAGGGGTGCTCTCGACCTTGCGTCTAGTTTGAAGGTATAGCGGCCCCTTCGCCATCGACTGAATGGCGTTTTGGACGATTTGCCGAATAAGCGCCGGGATTTGCCGGGTATTACCAGCGCAGCGCGCGAGGACCGACCAGCGTACCGAGGGCGGCCGGGATCAACATGCCCAGCAGGTACCAGGTCGACCAGAACGGCGGCGCCATTTCCGGGCAGTGCAGGCAGTACGCCACCGTGCCGGTCGCGCCTGCGAGCAGTCCCACCGCGGCTCCGGCCAACCGCGGCCGAACGGGCGCCATGCCGCGCACCGCCCAGAGCATGGCCACGAATGCCGGCATGGCAAGTGTGGCGATCAGGACGGGGCAGACCCGCCAGGTATGGCCAAGGATCAGCGGCAGGTGGGTCCCCGGAGCCGCATGGGCAAGCACCCAGCCCATGGCCACCCACCCCAGCGCCACCGGCGTGGCCAGCACGGCCCACGCGCCGCCCACTCGCACGCCGGGCCGTGCCAGGCGGGCCGTAACCCAAAGGGCGGCGGCGGCGATCGCGGCGGCGTAGCCCAAGCGGAACCAGAAGGTCGGTATCCGCACCGCCTCGCCGATGTCCGGCCGCACGCCGAGCAGCAGCACCATGAGCAGCAAGGCGGTGCCGAATCCGGTGATCCAGGCAAGCGCGAACCGGCGCGCCGGGGCATGGCGATCGACGGGCGGCGCCTGGGTGGCGAGCAGGGTGATGAAGTCGTCGGTCTTCACGTGTTCCCCCGGATGCGTGCCGCCAGTGCCTTCAGTCCCCGGTGGACGCCGACCTTCACGGCCGATTCGGACATTCCGCTGCGCCGTGCGGCCTCGGTCACCGACAGGCCTTCCAGCTTCACCATCTGGATGGGCACGCGATGCCGGTCGGGCAGGGCCTGGAGCAGGATCGCCACGTCCCGGCGGGCATCCGTGGGCTCCACGTCGGACGCGACGAAAAGCCCCCCGTCGTCGTCGAAGGGTTCATGCAGGGCCTCTCGGCGCGAATGGGCTCGGAAGAAATCCATCAATTTGTAGCGGGCGATCGCGTGGACCCAGGCGGTGAGGGGTTGTTCGGGACGATAGGTATGCCGCGCGTTGTGCACCGCCAGGAGCGTTTCCTGGAGGATGTCTTCCACGTCGTCCTGCGCGCGCGGCAGGCGGCGACGGAGATAGGCGCGAAGGTGACTCGAGAGCCCGTCGAGGAAACGCCGATACCGCGTGGCGTCACCGGCCAGGCCGCCGATGAGGCACATGCGCAACTCCACCTCGGCCGCGGAGGCTCCGGCCGACCGCTGTTCCAATGGGTGCGCATTCGCCGGCCGGCTCTTCATCGGCGGGGATTTAGCCGCATCGCGTGGGACATCGCAAGGACCTGGGCGTATGGATAAGGCAGATAACCATGGCGATGCCTGGGCGCTCATGTACCTGTATTCGTCGGAAGGAGGTATCCGGTTACATATTTCGTGCCATGCGCTGTAACCGCACGGCCCGCACCGGCGAATTCCAGAAGGCGTCCCGGACATTCCCGTCCATCACCCGAAGGAGTTCCCGCATGAATCGTCACGCCGCCACGCTCGCCCTTACCCTTGCCGCTCTCGTTGGCGGTGTCGCCCACGCGGACGACAAGCAGCAGATGAAGAAGCCCGCCTTGGAGAAGTGCTGGGGTGTGGCCAAGGCCGGCCAGAACGACTGTGCCGCCGGTCCTGGCACCACGTGCGCGGGCACGGCCAAGGCCGACTACCAGAAGAATGCGTGGAAGCTGGTTCCCGCCGGCACCTGCGTATCGATCAAGACGCCGAACGGCAACGGTTCGCTGACGAAGGCAGGCTGACGTCGTGCACGGACCGCTCGCCGCCGGCGTGAGTTTCAAGCCACAACACATCGAGGATGCGCTGCGTTGCGTGTCGCCGGGGCTGTGGTTCGAAGTGCACCCGGAAAACTACCTGGGCGGCGGTCCGCTTCCGGCCATGCTCGACGCCCTTGCGGACAGGCACCCGCTGTCGCTGCACGGGGTGTCGCTCTCGCTCGCATCCGCGACACCACCCGATCCGAACCACCTGCGCCGCTTGCGCGGGCTCGTCGACCGCTTGAACCCCGCCCTCCTGTCCGAGCACCTGGCGTGGTCGTCCTGGGGTAGGGTCTACCTTCCCGATCTGCTGCCGTTTCCGCGGACCCACGAAGCCCTTGCGCACGTGGTGGAGAACGTGCAGCGCAGCCAGGACGTCCTCGGTCGCACCTTGTCGCTGGAAAATCCTTCGCACTATCTGCCGCTCGACGGGCACGACTGGAGCGAAACCGATTTCCTCGCCGAACTGGTCCGCCGCAGCGGCTGCGGCCTGCTGCTCGATATCAACAACGTGCACGTGAGCGCACGCAATCTCGGCATCGACGGGCGCGCCTATCTTGAGGCGTTCCCCCTTCATGCCGTGACCGAAATCCACCTTGCCGGCCATGCTATCGATGAAGGCGCTGCCGGCGAATTGCTCGTCGACTCGCACGACGCCCCCATTGCCGAACCCGTCTGGGAGCTCTACCGCCACGCGCTGGCGCTCGGCGGCAGACGGCCTACGCTGATCGAACGCGACGGCAACATACCGGCCTTTGCCGAACTGCATGCGGAATGCGTGCGGGCGAGCGCGTTGCTGGCCGAAGGCCGGTTGGCGGCATGAGTGAGCTTCATGTCTTCCAGTGCGATTTCGCCGCCGCGCTTTTCGACGACGCACCGGCGTTCGCTCCCGCGCGTCACCCGGCGTTCGCCGTCTACCGCAACACCGTCATGCGCGCGTGCCTGGACGCGCTCGAAGCGAACTTCCCCGCCGTGTCGTGCCTGGTGGGCCGCGAGTGGTTCCGGTCCGCCGCGGCGATTCACGTTGCATCCGCCCCGCCGCGCGATGCCAGGCTTGCGATGTACGGCGAATCGTTTGCCGATTTCCTCGCAAGCTTCGAACCGGCGGCTGGCCTCCCGTACCTTGCGGACGTGGCCAGGCTGGACCGGTTGTGCACGGAGAGCCTGCATGCCGATGAAGCGCCGCCCCTTGGACCCGGCCAGCTCGCGGCATTGGGCCCCCAGGCGTTGGCTGGAATGCACCTTCGTCCCCATCCGGCCACGCGCTGGTTCTCCTCCGCGTTGCCTTCGCGAACCATCTGGGAGGCGAGCCGCCGCGGTGAGGCAGTGGACGAACACCTCCATTGGCAGCCCGAACACGCGCTCGTCCTCCGCGCGAGGCACGACGTGCGGGTGCTGCCCGCCGATGCGCTGGCGATCGATCTCCTCGAGGTGTGTGCCGCCGGCGCCACGCTGGGCGAAGCCACCATGACCGCCGCGAAGGCGCATCCCGACGCACGCATCGATCTCACCCTTTCCGGGCTCTTGCGGTCCGGTGCATTCGCCACCCCATGAACGAGCCGCCCATGACCTCCACCATCGTCGCTTCTACTCGTCCCACCTTGCGCAGCCGCTGGAACGCCCTCGCGGACCGTCTCCAGGCATGGATCGGCCACGACCTGCTGGCGCTGGCGGCGCGTTTTTCCATCGCCGCCATCTTCTTCCAGTCCGGGCGCACGAAGGTGGAAGGCTTCCTCACCGTCACTGACGCCACTTACGAGCTGTTCCAAACGGAATATCGGTTGCCGTTGCTGCCGCCGGAAATCGCGGCGCATCTCTCGGCGGGCGTCGAAACCTTCGTACCCATCCTGCTGGTGCTTGGCCTGGCGACTCGCTTCTCCGCCTTCGTCCTGTTGGGCATGACGACCATCATCGAGATCTTCGTGTATCCGGATGCCTGGCCGACTCATCTCTCGTGGGCCGCCATCCTGCTCTACCTCCTTGGTCGGGGCGCGGGACGGTTGTCCCTGGACAGGGTCTTCGGCATTCGCTGACGTGAAGGGGCGGGCGGTACCGGCGGACGACGAAAAAGGTATCCTCCTGTAACCGGCGGGCCCGGTCTGGCGAATCAGACAATGCCACTCTGGCAAACCATCCTGTTACGGAGAAAAAACCATGCATACCGCCACCCACAGCATCGCCGCCGCCGCAGCCATCTTCGCCATCTCGGCCGCCGCGATTTCCGCGCCCGCCCAGGCCGCGGAGCAGGGCGCCGGCAAGACGGTGCATTGCTACGGTATCAACAGCTGCAAGGGCACGTCGGACTGCAAGACCGCCCACAACGACTGCAAGGGTCAGAACACCTGCAAGGGCCAGGGCTTCAAGGAAGTGTCCGTGAAGGAATGCAAGGCCCAGGGCGGCAGCGAGACCGCAAAGTAATCTTCGTGGCCCGGCCTGCCTCGCGGCGGCCGGGCCTCTGCGTGGAGCGTTCGATGTCCCACCCCACACCGACAGCGTTGTCCGGGTTCGGATTGGGCCTGCGCATTCCGCACTACGACGATTTCCTCGAGACGCGCCAGCCGGTCGATTTCCTCGAGGTCATCTCCGAGAATTTCATGGTGGATGGGGGCAAGCCGCTCGACGTGCTTACCCGCATCCGCGAACGCTATCCGGTCGTCCTGCACGGCGTGTCGATGAACATCGGTTCGAGCGACGGCGTCGACCCCGACTATCTCCGCCGGCTGCGCCGGCTGGCGGATCGCATCGAGCCGTCGTGGGTGTCCGACCACCTCTGCTGGACGGGCGTGGATGGTTTCAACTCCCACGACCTGCTTCCGCTGCCGTATTCGGAAGAAGCCCTGTCCCTCGTGGTCTCCAATGTGCACGCAGCACAGGACACCCTCGGGCGCCCGCTGGTGCTGGAGAACCCGTCCACCTACCTCGACTTTCCCGAGGCGGCCATGGGCGAAGCGGCATTCCTTGCCGAACTGTGCTCGCGCACGGGCTGTTACCTGTTGCTCGACGTCAACAACATCTACGTCAGCGCCACGAACCACGGGCACGATCCGGACGACTGGCTGCGCCGCCTGCCGCTCGATCGCGTGCTGCAGGTTCACCTCGCCGGCCACAGCCAGGGCGCCGACATGCTGATCGATACCCATGACGCACCGGTGTGCGATCCCGTGTGGAACCTGTACGGCCGCTTCGTCGAACGCCTCGGCGATGTCGCGGTCATGATCGAACGCGACGACCGGATCCCGCCGCTGGCCGAGCTTCTGGACGAGCTTGCGCATGCACGCGAGCTGGCACGTCGGGCAGGCGTCCGCGCCGCATGAACCTCAGGGATCGCCAGCGCGGATTCGCCACGGCTCTCGCCATGGGGGCGGTGCCCGAAGGCATCGACGCGCGCGGTATGGCCGTGTATGCGAACAACTATCGCGCGCAACTCCTCGCCTGCCTGCGCGATACCTATGCGAAAACCGTTCTCTGGCTTGGCGACGAGGCTTTCGACGCCAATGCATCCCGCTACATCGACCGCCATACGCCATCGTCCTGGACGCTCGACGCCTATGGCGAACAGTTCGTGGAGTGGCTGGAGCATGCCTATCCCGCGGACGTGGAGGTGAGCGAACTGGCATGGCTGGACTGGCACCTGCGCCGTGCGTTCGCCGGTCCCGACGTGCAGCCGATGGACGTGCGCGACCTCGCGGCCGACGACTGGGACCGCGTGGAGATCGACTTCGTGCCGACGCTGCGCTTCCGGCCCATGTGCAGTAACGCCGTGGCGCTGTGGCGCGCCCTGGCCGACGAGGTGTCCCCGCCACCGGTGGTCGTCGTGGATGCCGGCGTCGGCGCACGGGTGTGGCGGCAGGGCTTGTCGCCGCGGTTCGCCAGCATGACGGCCGACGAATCCATGTGCCTGGACCTCGCGCTGGCCGGTGCCAGCTTCGGTGAAATATGCGCCGGCCTTCGCCGTATCCACGACGAGGAACAGACCGCCCGCATCGCCGGTGGCTGCCTGGGTGCCTGGACGGCCGAGGGTATGATTCGCGGCCTGCGACCCTAGGCGCGTTCGAATCTGTCCTCATGGGACCGGAGGGGCGCAGCCCGACACCTTTCCGGTCACCAGGGCCGTGTGACAGGAAAAAGCCGCATCCCACCGCCGTAAAATGCCTACCGAGAAACCTTTTATAGCGAAATTAGCAAAGTTATGCTCGAATGCTAACTTTTCAAATCTCGCTATAAATAGCCATGGACCCGATTACCAATCCCTATTCCCCTGGCGCCGGCTCTCAGCCCCATGAACTGGCAGGTAGAGACGAAGTTCGCGAAATGGTGCGTATCGCCATTGAGCGGGTGCGCCTTGGAAGAAGCGCCAAGAGCGCGATGCTGGTCGGCCTTCGAGGGGTAGGGAAGACGGTTCTCCTGGACCGCCTGCGGGCTGATGCCGAGGCAGCTGGAGTCCAGACGGCGAGGATAGAGGCGCCCGAGGGTCGATCATTGCCAGCCATGCTTGCGCCTCAGTTGCGGGTAGCCCTGACCCGATTGAGCAAAATTGCCGCTGCAAAGGATGCGGGTACGAAGGCGTTACGTGCTTTGGCGGGCTTCGCAAAATCCTTGAAGTTTAAATACAACGACATTGAGGTCGGCATTGACTATGAACCCGAGCCCGGCGTAGCCGACAACGGGGACCTCGAACATGACATGCAGGCTCTCTTCGAAGCCGTAGGCGATGCTGCAAAGGCGGCAGGTACAGTCTTCGCCATGTTTATCGATGAACTGCAATATGTGGAGGAGGATCAGCTCGCTGCCCTCATTACTGTTATGCATCGCGTCTCGCAACGAAACCTGCCAGTCATGCTGGTGGGCGCGGGCCTGCCGCAGTTGCGTGGAAAAATGGGCGAAGCGAAGTCTTATTCGGAACGGCTCTTTGAGTTCCCGGAGATAGGAGCGTTGAAGGAACCTCACGCGACGGCTGCGATCGTCCTTCCCGCTGAAGAAGAAGGAGTCTCCTTCGAGCCCGCCGCCGTCGAACTCATCCTCGAACATACCAAGGGCTATCCCTATTTCATTCAAGAATGGGGGGCGCATACGTGGAACTACGCATCTTCCTCTCCCATTACGGTTGCCGATGTCTCCATGGCGTCGGATTCGGTAATCTCGGCGATGGATGAGGGGTTCTTCCGTGTCAGGTTCGATCGGATGACTCCGACAGAGAAGAAATATCTTCGCGCGATGGCCGATCTGGGCCCAGGTCCGCACCGCTCAGGCGATATTGCTGAGGTACTGGGTAAGAAGGTTCAATCGACGGCTCCCACGAGAAGCGCGATTATCGACAAAGGCATGATCTGGTCTCCAAGCCATGGCGACACTGCTTTTACCGTGCCGCTATTCGATGAGTTCATGAAGCGCATCATGCCTGGCAACGACTGGCGCTGACTTGCAGTCGATGATCGACGAGGCACACCTCTCGCACGGACTTGCCGGCGACCAACTGGAACCCGACTGGCCGCCGTTGACGATGGCCGAGGTAGCTCCGGTCGTCGCGCGCGTTCCCTCGCTGGGTGCGCTGCGCTCCGTCGACTGGCGCAGTCCGCGGCCGCTTTCCGCCGCGGCGCTGGCGACTACGACGGCGGGGCGCGTCTTCATCAAGCGCCACCACCGGCGTGTGCGCGACGAGGCCACCCTTGCCGAGGAACATCGTTTCGCCACCTTCGTCCGCGAAGCGGGCATGCCGGTGCCGCGCATCCTTCACGACGCCGACGGCGTCAGCGTGTTCGGATCGGGAGACTGGGTCTACGAATTGCACGAACCTGCGCGTGGTGTCGACATCTATCGCGACGCGTTCTCGTGGTCGCCGATTGGCGGGGAGGGCCACGCGCTGGTTACCGGGAGCATGCTCGCGAGGATGCATTCGGCGGCGGAAGGCTTCGACGCTCCGCAGCGCGACACGCATGTACTCGTCGCACGCGCGGACATCCTCGCCTCCAAGGACCCGCTCGCCATGATCGCCGCCCAGCTTCCCTGGCGTCCCGCGCTGGCGCGATACCTGAACGAGCGCGACTGGCGCGGCGAGATCGGTGCGGCCATCGCGCCATGGCACGCGCGCGTGGCCGATGCGCTGGCGAGCCAGCCGCGCCTTTGGTCACATGGCGACTGGCACGTCTCCAACCTTTGCTGGAGTGGCCCAGAAGACGATGCGCGCATCACGGACGTGCTCGACTTCGGCCTGAGCGCCGCCACGTTCGCCTTGTTCGATCTTGCGACAGCCATCGAACGCAATACCGTCGCATGGCTGGAGGTCGAGCGGGGCGATATCGCAAGGCAAGATCTTGCCCTGGCGATCATCGCAGGCTACCGGTCGGTACGCCCGCTGGATGGCGCCGCACTGGATGTGCTGGCGAACCTGCTCCCCCTCGTGCACCTGGATTTCGCCCTCTCGGAAGTGGAGTATTTCGAGGGCATCACCGGCCGCCGCGACCATGCCGACGTGGCGTACCACACCTTCCTGCGCGGCCATGCCGCGTGGTTCCGAGGGCCCTATGGCCAGGCCCTGCTTGAGGCGATTCGCAGCGCCCCCTGACGATTCGTGGTTCAATACGCATTCTAGAAGCGGGGGTGCCCGGCGAATGCCGGGCTGAGAGAGTCCCTTGGAACCTGACCCGGTTAGTACCGGCGTAGGGAGCTTGCAGAACCACGGAGGCCGGTGGCGCCCGTGGTTCGCCGTCGCTTCGTCCGTGAACCCCGAAGACGACGATGACCCTCTCCCGCACCCCGCTTTTCCTGGCCCTGCTGTTCGTCGCGTCCGCCCACGCGGCCGACGAAACGTCCTCCCCGCAGCAAGCCCGTACCCTGCCCACCGTGGATGTCCACGCGACCACCGCGAACAGCTACCGCGCCACCGACTCGCAGCTGGATACGTTCGGCAGCTTCGGCAGCGCGCCGCTGCACGACACGCCGGCATCGATCACGGTCATGACCCGGGCGCAGATCGACGACCGCCAACCGCGCACGCTCAGCGAACTGGTGCGTGGCGACGCCGCGATCAACGACAACTACGCGCCCGCCGGCTATTACCAGGACGTGTCGATTCGCGGCTTCCCGCTCGACCTCGCCACGGGCTTCCGCTTCAACGGCATGATCATGTCGGCGGAGCAGCTGCTGGCGCTCGAAGGCAAGGAGCGCGTGGAGGTGCTGAAGGGCCTGGGCGGGCTGGAGGCCGGCGTGGTCGAACCGGGCGGCCTCGTGAACTACGTGAGCAAACGCGCGGCAGACGTCCATACCGCCACGATCGGCACCGACTCGCATGGCTCGAGCTACGAAGCGCTGGATCTCGGCACATGGTTCAGCCCGAACTTCGGCATGCGCGTGAACGCGGCCAACGAGAAGACCCATTCGTACATCGAGCACACCGACGGCCGTCGCAGCTTCGTCTCCGTCGCCGCGGACTGGAAGATAAGCGACAAGGCCACGCTGCTGTTGGACACCGATTACCAGACCAGCGGCCAGCGCTCGGCGTCGGGTTACCAGTTGCTGGGCGGCACCGCATTGCCGCAGCACCCGAGCCGCACGCGGCTGCTCGGTTACCAGCCGTGGCAGCGTCCCGTGGGCATCCATTCGAGCAACACGTCGCTGCGCTTCAACTATCGCTTCAGTGACAACTGGAATGCGCAGGTCTCTGCGGGGCACAGCCACACGGTGATCGACGACAACGTGGCCTTCGCCTATGGCTGCTTTTATTCCGAAGCGTGCGCATCCGGTGCGACGCCGGGCTATTTCTTCGCGCCGAATGGCGACTATGACGTCTACGACTTCCGCAGCCCTGACGATACCCGGCAGAACGACGAACTGCGTGGCGTGGTGACCGGCAGCTTCGCCACGGGATCCGTCGATCACGAGGTGAACGTGGGTGCGACGTCGTTCCGCCGCACCGTCGACCAGCGTCCCTATGTGTACGACTACGTAGGCACCGCGAATATCGACGACCGTGTGGTGCCGGTATTCGACCCGTCGCCGAACCAGCCGGGCGCCTCGGTGCGCCGCCTCACGAGCTGGCAGCGCACGTTGTTCGCCATCGACCGCGTGCACCTGGGCGAGACATGGCAGGTGCTGGCGGGCGCGCGGCTCGTCCGGCTCGACGAGCGATCGTACGACGATGCCGGCGCGCTCGAGCGCAACACGCGCATGAGCAAGACCCTTCCCCAGGCGGCCGTGCTTTGGCAGCCCACTGCGCCGCTTACGACGTACGTGAGCTATGGCGAGGGATTGTCGCTCGGACGCGAAGCGCCCTATTGGGCCTCGAACGGCGGCACCACCCTCGCGCCGCTGCATTCGCGCCAGGTGGAGGCGGGCGTGAAGTACGCCGTGAGCGACGCCCTCGATCTCCAGGCCGCCGTCTTCCGCATCCGGCAGGCCTACCAGTTCGCACGCCCCGACGACACGGCCGAGGGATTCACGTTCGTCCAGCAGGGCCAGGAAGTGCATACCGGCGTGGAGCTGAATCTCGCGGGCCGCGTCACCGACAACCTGCGCCTCACCGCTAGCGCGAACTATATTCGGGCACGCGCCGAGGACACGGGCGCCAAGGCGTACGAGGACCATCAGGTGGTGAACGTGCCGCGCTGGCGCACGGCGCTCTATGCCGACTATAGCCTGCCGTTCGCTCCCGGCCTCGCGGTGCTCGGCGGTTGGCGCTACGCCAGCGCGAACGTGGCGACGCCCGATGGTGCGCACCGGGTGCCGGCATACCATGTGTTCGACGCCGGCCTGCGCTACGCGACCAGCGTAAGCGGCCACGCGCTTACCTTCCGGCTGAACGTCGACAACGTCTTCAACCACTTCTACTGGCGCGATACGGGAACATCGGGAGGCGACAGCTACCTGTTCCCCGGCATGCCGCGCCTCGCACGCCTCTCGATGACCTATGACCTTTGAGTTGTCGCCCTTCGAGGTGTTCGCCGCGCTGGTGAGCGCGGCGGGGGTGTGGCTCACCGCACGGCGCAGCCCGTGGTGCTGGCCGGTGGGCCTGGTCTCGGTTATCGCCTACGCCTGGATTTTCGTCGATGCGCGGTTGTACTCGGACACGCTTCTGCAGGTCATCTTCGCCGTGCTGATCCTGTACGGATGGCACCGCTGGCTGCGCAACCTGGACGGCAGCGGCCACGTGCGCGTCGCCGCACTTTCGCCGCGCGAGGCGCTCGTGCACCTGGCCCTCGGCACGGCGGCCGCACTCGCGCTCGGTTACGCGATGCATCGCTACACCGATGCATCGCTGCCCTGGCTCGATGCCGCCCTCACTGCGTTCAGCCTCGTCGCGCAGTGGTGGCAGGCGCGGCGCCACGCGGCCGCGTGGTGGCTGTGGATCGTGGTCGACGTAATCTATGTGGGTGAGTACGTGTACAAGTCGCTGCCGGTCACGGCGGTGTTGTATGCGGGCTTCGTCGTGTTGGCGGCGATGGGATTGAAGGCATGGCGCACCTCGACGCCCCCGATGCCACAGAACCAAAACTCACTCAACAGTTGAGCCGTGCCCTCCCCAAGCCGCCGTTCCTGCGAAGGTGGAACTCGGCACCTTCTTGTGCCCGAATCGTTTCATCCATAACGTCTCTTCAGTACGTTGTTCGATGCAAGGAGCCGGCCGTGCACGCAGTGCCGGCCGGCTCGTTTGCCGATAGAAGTACTTCCTGCGTATAGAGCGCTACACCGACATCGAAGCCCAATTCGGCTGGGTTTGCTGGGCCGGCGGCATCACGGGACCGGCCGTGTCGCCAGCCGGGCCAGCGCCGGCCATGGCGGAGATGAGCGCGTTGAGGTCTTGCTCGATACTCCAGGCGCCCGGTGAATCAGAAGCCTGCATGGAAGCGGTCCGGCCGTTTGTTGCCGAGAGGCGGCTCTGGATGTACTCGTACGACCATTCCGTCCCATCGTCAAAGCGGATGGCGTCCACGCGGTAGTTCGACCCACGGAAATAGTCGCTGACCCGAATACGGTCCGATCTGTCTTCCAGATACAGATAAAGATCGTTGTTGACGCGCTCAATGGCGACTTCGCTCATTGAGACCCCTTCGAGGAACCGAAGTACGTCGTGCCGACCCTTGCTGCTGTCATTGTTGTTGACAGTGACGAGACCATCGCCATGGCCGAACAGATAGGTGTCCGACCCCGCGCCGCCAGTAAGCCAGCCACCACCGGTGCCGGTGTGGAGCGTGTCATCTCCATTGCCGCCCTCAAGCGTATCAAGACCGATGCCGCCTTCCAGGACGTCATTGCCGTCGCCGCCGTAAAGCTTGTCGTCGCCCAGACCACCAGTCAGGATGTCGTCGTTGTCGCCACCATAGAGCTTGTCGTCGCCCTCACCACCATCCAGGCGGTCATTGCCCCCATTGCCGTAGAGCACGTCCTTACCAAGTCCTCCGTCGATCGCATCGTCGCTGGCATACCCATAGAGGGTGTCGTCGCTGTCGCTGGAAGCCAGGACCATGGCCTTGATCTGTTCGTACGACCAGGAGGTGCCGTCGGCGAAGCGAATGTCGTTGAGGCGGTGCTCTTCGTTGTAGAAGTAGTAGTCGATGGTGAGGCCGTCCTTGGTACCGCGGATGTACAGGTAAACCTGATAGCTGCTGCCACGCCGGACGTAGACATCATCCGGTGTGATCCCTTCGCGGAATTGCAGGACATCCCAGCGATCTGCTGATGTGTCCTTGTTGTAGATGGCGTCCCACCCGTCGCCTCGGCCAAAGAGATACGTGTCAGAACCGGCACCGCCTTCCAGTCGGTCGTCGCCTGAGCCGCCGGTCAGAACGTCGTTCCCGTCACCGCCGTAGAGCTTGTCGTCGCCCGCACCGCCGTCGAGACGGTCGCTGCCTCCGTTTCCGTAGAGCACATCCTTGCCCAGCCCGCCGTCGATCGCATCATCGCTGGCATACCCATAGAGGGTGTCGTCGCTGTCGCTGGAAGCCAGGACCATGGCCTTGATCTGTTCGTACGACCA